>NZ_JAUXNK010000104.1 GCF_030682845.1 Methanolobus sp.
TTTGCCAGCGCGTGGTGTATGAAGCTTGGCTCCTTCTCTTCAAGATTATATACAAGGTCTTTTGAATGTGAATAGAAATATTGTGGCTCATAGCGGAAATAGTCTATGTCGAATATCTTATCAGCATCAAACTTCCTGTAAATCCCATCTTTTCCCCTGAAGTCCGGAATACCCGAAAAAGTGGAGATGCCTGCTCCGCTCAGGAATACACAGTGTTTTGATGTTTCAAGGAGGTTGATGAGTTTTTCCATCTCTTTATGTTCTACGTCCAAACACTATAACATTTTCTGTAGGAACGCTAGTCGAGACAACAAACACGTATCAATGTTTTTTCGGCAAGTACTTCCTCTTTAAGCAAAACTGGCACATAATATAATATAAAAAGATTGTGCTTCATCTGCTGTGATAATCAGTCTCTATAATTAAATTTGTTAGCCACCAACGTTATCTTATTTTACTGTAAAAGCAGTTAGGAGGCTTGCTATATAGGTTTATATACCATGATTATAGATGTAAAATTGGTCCTAAAATCAAGAATCTCTACACAATTGCTATTCTGCCTGTTTGTGATGATGCATAAATATATTTGATCAATAAAACGGCGATAAAATGAAGCTGATCCTGGAAAAGAACGATTCAATCATTTATGTTTTATTGCTGGTCTTCATAGTGGTAGGATTGTGGCACCTGCTGACACTAGGCAATCAAGTGTTCTGGACTTTCTTGTTAACGCTATTATTATTACTGTTCTTAATTCACAGCAGGCATATCATCAGCACCAACAGGAAGCTTCAGGATGAGGTCAAGCAACAGCATTCTGCCAGAGCAGAACTGACTGCAAAGTATAATGCTGAAAAAGCCCTCTCTGGCATTTCTTCGATTTTCATCTCCTCTGATGACATTGACAGCATGATAAGGCAGTCACTTGAAATGCTGGGTGCCCTGTATAATGCAGATATAGCTTCTTTTTTCAAATTCGAGGACCGCGGGGAATTAATAAAGAACGTAAATGAATGGCGTTCAGTAAACGGTGCTCCATCAAATAGTACTATTGAATCAGGGAGAACGTCACACATTGAAAAAATGCAGTTCTCATGGCTTATTTCCCGGCTCATCAGCAAAGGGCTCCTGATAATACCAAATATTGATGAGCTTCCTTTGCAGGCCTCTTCAGAAAAGGCTATAATAGCTGAAATGCAGGTAAAGTCTTTCATTGCTTCCCCAGTTATAGCCAATGGCGAACTCTCAGGCTTTCTTCTTCTTGGAAATATCCCGCAAGGATGTATCCGGGAAAATGAGTACATGAATGTTTTAGGTGTATTCTCTGGTTTACTGGGAATCAGCTATGAAAAAAAGCAGGCTCTGGAGTCTCTAAAAAAGAATAAAAAGCAGCTTGAGTACCAGCTGGAATTTGAAAGTCTTATCAGTGAGATATCTACGAAATTCCTTTCTCTAAGGCCTGATGAGCTTGATGCTGGTATTGACCTTGCGCTCATGAGAGTCGGTGAATTTGCCGGAGTTGACCGCAGCTATGTATTCCAGTTTTCATCTGAAAAATCTTTAATGCATAACACACATGAATGGTGTGCTCAAGGGGTAAACCCTGAAAAAGGGAATCTTCAGAATATGCCGACTGAAGATGCTCCATGGCTGATGGAAAACCTGATCGCACAGAGAACTGTCCATATATCGGCTGTAGCCAAAATGACGCCAGAAGCCACCGAAAATGAAAAGCAGACACTTGAGGCCCAGGGAATAAAGTCCCTTGTTATTGTTCCGATGGTCTTTGATGATGACATCATTGGGTACATAGGCTTTGATTCCGTGCAAGAAGAGAAAGAGTGGCCTAATGAATCTATTCGTTTGTTAAATATCCTGGCCCAGATGCTCGTATCTGCGCTGCAAGGAAAAGCTGCAGTGGAGGAACTCAACATCGAGAGAGCCCAGTTGCTGTCCATATTTGACAGCATGGATGAGGCGATCTATGTCGCTGACCCAAGCACCTATAAGATATTGTATGTTAACAGGTGCCTTAAAGAAAAGCTGGGAACTGATCCCGTTGGAGGTGTATGCTATAAAGTATTCCAGGGCTTGGATATGCCATGTGACTTCTGCACGAACCCTATCATATTAAAGAACAGGAATGAGACATGTGTCTGGGAACATCATAATGATTTCGATGGAAAACACTATATCGTCACTGACAGGATAATAAAGTGGCCTGATGGCAGTGATGTGCGTCTGGAAATGGCCCGCGATATCACTTCAGTAAAAGAAGCTGAAAAGGACGCCAGGAAAAGTGAAGAGAAGTTCAGGAAGACCGTTGAGAACTCACCCATGCCTATAGCGATCCTGAACCATAAAGGAATAATTGAGTATGTTAACAGGAGATTCACGGAGACTTTCGGATATGCAAAAGAAGATATCCCGACTATTCCAGACTGGTTGATGCATGCTTATCCTGAGGAGAATTACAGAAAGAACAGGTATGATGAGTGGGACTGTCTGACATGTATCAATGATGTGGGTGTAAGTGAGAACTCCAACGTAGTATGTAAAGACGGTACTGTCAGGAATATTGACTTCCATTTAGCTAAAACCTCTGATGAGGTCATAATCGTTGCAAATGACTTTACTGAAAGAAAAAAAGTTGAGGATGCCCTGCTTCTGGAAGAAGCACGTCTGGAAGCCCTGCAACAGTTGAACCAGATGACAGAACTCTCCGTAGACGAGATCGAGAATTTTGTGCTGGAGGAAGGCATAAGGCTTACCGGTAGCAAAATAGGCTACATCGGTTTCCTTAGTGAAGATTGCCAATCCCTGATCATGCATACCTGGTCAGAAGATGCTATGCTGAAGTGTAATATGGATCACATGAAAACCGAGTTTTTGCTTTCGGAAGCCGGTTTATGGGTTGAGGCCATAAGGGAGTGCAAGCCTGTGATCATAAACGATTATCAGCTTCCTAATCCGCGTAAAGTGGGATATCCGCAAGGGCACATCCTGGTCGAGCGTTATATGAGTGTTCCCATAATTGATGGGAACAAAGTCATCGGAGTTGCAGGTGTTGGCAATAAAGCCGATGACTACGACCTGGCGGACGTCAGGCAGCTTACTCTTCTGATGCATGGTATGTGGAGGCTTATACAACGCAAGAATGCGGAAAATTCCATGAAGGACTATGCATCAAAACTCTCAGAGGTCAATATAGAATTGTCAAAGGCAAATGAAGAGCTCAAGTCGCTTGACGAGTTAAAGAACAACTTCCTTGCCAATATCAGCCACGAACTGAAAACTCCTTTGATCCCGATAATTGGATTTAGTGAGCTTGTAGCTGACAGAAGCCTGGGATCATTGAACAGCGAACAGGAAAGGGCGATGAATGCTGTCGTACAAAGCTCGGGGCAGCTCAAGAGACTGATAGAGTCGCTGATATTTATGAGTAACCTGGGGGCAAAACAGTTTGCTTATGAACTTAATCCCATAAGCCTTGAGTCTATAATAGAAAAAGCAACTTCGATAATATCAATTGAAAACAGGGATAAAAAAATAGAAATGATCAGGGATATACCATGTGATCTGCGCATTATTAATGGAGATACTGATTACCTGTCTCAATTGTTCATGCACCTGATAGATAACGCCTTTAAGTTCACTCCATCAGGAGGAAAGATCTCTCTGTCAGGGTATAACCATAGCGACCACGTCCATATAATTATTGGGGACACGGGAATCGGTATTCCGTCAAACAAGGTCATGAAGGCATTTGATAGTTTTTACCAGATAGATAGCTCAAGGTCCCGAAAGTACGGGGGCACAGGTATCGGCCTGAGCATATGCAAAAAGATTGCAGAGGATCACGGAGGAAAACTATGGATAGAAAGCGAGGAGAATGTGGGCACCCAGGTGCATATTACTTTTCCCGCACTTTTCTGAATCCATCCTGATTCCTTCTATTCCGTTTCTCTCTTAATCCTTCAACAGCATCATGGGATTACCCACACCCACGACGATCACTCTTGTTTCAAGAGGAGGGTGTGGCCATGTCTCGGGCGATATCGTCTTTCTGGAAACTGTTATCTGTGTGTCCTGTTCAAGTATTCCGCACCTTTTTTCATAATCCAGAACAAGTTCCTTTCCAACCTTTGTCGCGAAATCCACGGCGTCAGAATACACCTGGAAACGCTCCCTGCCAAGAGGGGAGAATACCAGGAAATCCTCGTCAGGGTTCTGGATCGACGCAGGCATTATTGTTATCTCTATCCTCTTAACTCCTTTTCCGGCAAGGGCACCGACGGCATTCCCAACCTCTGCAAAATCAGGGACAACCACTTCTGCTTCGATCATCGAACGAAGTTCATCGGCGTGTGCCTGTACAGGCCCCCCGAGCAATACAACCGGTATCTCGAGTTTGAACTTTGCGGGATAGGTACGGTTCAGAAGGTCAGCTATCATATCCTCCGGATGATGTGGCAGAATGAAAGACATGAGGTCAGCTGCCATGTTCCTTGCCACAAGCTCCCTTACGTGGGCACAGAACTCGTATTTTCCTTTCTGGATATACCTTGAAAGGTGGGATGCTCCCATCTCCGCAGCATTGACATCCCATTGCGTATATATCCCAAGCACGTGCAGCGCATCGGTGGGAGTAAAGCCGATTCCCTGGATCAGCCTCTTCATTATAAGAGAATCAAGTACTTTGGTGGCCGGATTCTTTTTAAGCAGTACGCTTATCTCAGCGATTGAGGCTGGTTCTGAACCAATGGCAGAAATCAGCTCCTCTTCCTGTTCATCGAGACCTGCGGCCTCGTAGCCGGTCCTGAGAAAGAACTTTGTTGGCTGGTAATTCTCGTCCATAAGTGTCCTTGGGAGATTCCTGCTCTTCTTTAACCTGCCCGCGAACTCAGGATACTGTGCTGAGGCCACGCACAGGGGAATGACCCGCCGTGGTCCGATGTGGATCATGTCATCTGATACCCAGATGTGGCTATCTCCACCTGTTGCCGAGGTTTCCATTCTCATAGCCCGGACCCTTGTCTTCCATCCGCCTACAACAGCGCCTGAAGTGCTGATCTCCGGCACTCCGTTGTGAAGCATGGACACGTCAGTGCTCGTACCTCCTACGTCTATTACGGCACAGGTTTCTATCTTTGAGAGGTAGGATGCTCCCAGCAGGCTGGCGGCTGGACCGGAGAAAATGGTCTCGATGGGCTTTTCCAGTGCATCCTCTATATTGTAGACAGAACCGTCACACTTGAGCATGAGCATCCTGGCATTAATGCCTCTTCTTTTGATGTCCTTTATAACGGAACTGACAAAGTGGTGGGTGATGGGGATAAGCTGTGCGTTCAGGACTGCTGTTACAGCTCTCTCATAAACCCCAAGCTCGAGGGAAAGCTCATGTCCGCATACTACCGGCATTCCGGTGATATCCTTAACTATCTCCTTGACCTGCAGTTCATGGTTGGGGTTACGTGCACCAAAATAGGCAGACACGGCATAGGCCGATACTGTGCCTTTGGTCTTCAGTGCAAATTCCCTGAAGCATCCACATCAAGGGGGAACTCCTCATCTCCCTTTGTATCATGTCCGCCTGCGACCCATTTGACATGCTGTGTGGGAAATACCTTTTCTACGGGCTGCTCACCTACGGTTATGAGACCTACAGGTACGCCTGTACCTTCAAGCAATGAATTTGTGGACAAGGTCGTTGAAACCGACACAAGGTTTACATCTTTCAGATATTCCTTGTCAATAGAATCCAGTACACTCCTGATACCCTCCTGCAGGTCAGGATAAGTAGTAAAAGATTTCTTTGAGTCAACCACTGCCCCATCAGAACCCCGTATTATAACGGCGTCTGTGTATGTTCCTCCGGCATCTATCCCAAGACCATAGTGCATATTGTCACCTGCTAGTATTTCAAAATAATTTGTAATTCATTGGACATATAGGTTATTAAGTGTTTTGTCTGAAGGTGCCGGACAGTCTGTTAATAGTGTTAATCTTATTACTTGCGTATATTAAGAATTGCAGAGGCAGAGCCATCAAAAAAGAAATCCATTTCGATCATTTATTCCGGGCTTTATCAAAAAGACACTTGCAGTAGAAATCTGCAAAGAGGGTAAAAACTATCTTTAGGAAAGGCCACCGAACTTGCAGGACTTAATAGTAAGTTGGAAAGCTTGTCTTTCTGGACAGCAAAGGTGTATCTCTTCTGTGGAAGATATGGAGGAAGATCTGAAAACATTAGACGAACTGCAGGGATAATATGCCGGCAGTTTCTAACTCTACTCCTCTGAAGTACTTTCCAGTATAGGGAAACTAGAACTCTTGAGAGTATTTCACGGCTTTGTAGAAATGCTCACGGAGGTACAAATATCAATGACTGCAGCCACAGAGGACACTGAGTTCTCAGAGAGGTTTTTCACACTCTAAGTGCAAATCTTCCCCGTATTTTCATTCTCTGTGAACTCAGTGGTTCATGATCAAAGTGCAGTTTTTTGAAGAGCCAAAATTTGATGTTCCAGAATATCTATCATTTTTTATTTTTAATAATGAATCTGATCAGATCTGGACCCATATGCAGATCATTACTCAGCTTTGCTTCAATTTCATCATCCGATAGACCATCTGCACTATATTCGCTTATGTGGTCATAGATGCTTTGAGAAATCTCAGAATATTCATTGATGTCTTTCCTGTGACCCCATACATCGCCTTCCAGGAGAGCGATATCTTTCATCTCAAGGAACATGCGAGTTGATTTGGAAACCGTTCTTATATAAGATGGAGGAATGTGCAGAGCTTTGACATTTGGACACTTGGTTATAAGCGTAAAGATATCCGTATTTGATGGCCGGAATGCAAAGTGTATCATTTGTTCATTTGGACCAAGGGAACTAATCTCATCTTTAGAACTTACTACTCGTATTTTCATTTTTTAACCTCTGCTATAACTAGTGCGTGTTTTAACGCTGTGAATCTTGGAAATTATTTATAATTATCGTGTTGTTCACATCAATATGAAATATTATAATAATAACATTACCTTTCCTAAAACTAATTATTCCCGATGTCACAGTTTTTTAAAAACATTTTTTTCTCATGGAATTGGAAATTCGCCAATATTAAGTATTCGGAAAAACTGTTCGCTTAAATTGCAAATATATATGCAAAATAGTTATATTGACAAATGATATATAGCGTCACACCGTTAACTACCTCTCATAGAGGTGTGTGCCTTTTTCTACCACCAACCCCCACTCCCAATTACACACACCTCATTTAAAATATTTCTACTTTGATAAGTCACGTTGATGTTAATTGTTAATCCTTATGGTATTTTTGACCTGTCTTAAATCCTCGTGCTTCAGTAAGCCTCTTTTCTCTTATAATTGGCTTTCCCGTTTTTACATGTGTCCATTTTTGGTGGTGACATGCCTGTAAAAAATGGTATAGTGTTTAAGAGATATTATGTATCCGGTTTTTCTGATTTCCGCGGGGTTGATCAAAACGAATAATTTATTTACTGCTGCATCCTTTCTTAGGTTATTGAGGTTCATAATATATCTTACCTGTAATATGTCAGATAAGGCAATTGTTATAACTCAAAATGCCGTACGCATTACTTTATCCTATTATTTGTTCATTCTATTCATTTGAATATATGAGGAAGTACCATGTCGGAAAAAAACCTGATAGGCAGTAAGATACGTCAGATTCGAGAAACGCAGGAAATGTCGGTGAAAGATCTGGCGCAGGCCAGCAATACGAATGCGGAGCTTATTGACCAGCTTGAAAAAGGAGCTCTTGTTCCCTCACTGACCCCCCTTCTGCAGATAGCCCGGGCACTTGGGGTTCGCTTGGGTACTTTCCTCGACGATGCTCCCCACAACGCACCGGTTGTGGTGAAAGCGGGCAAATCGAAGAATGTTGTACGCTTCTCCGGCAACTGCGATAAATGCGAGACCAGCACCCTGGACTTCTTCTCCCTTGCCTCTGATAAGGCGGACCGACACATGGAGCCTTTTATTATTGATGTCCATCCGCCACAGTCAGCAGAGGTGAAACTGTCATCCCACGAAGGTGAGGAGTTCATTTTCGTGACCAAAGGGGAAATTGAGATACTCTACGGAAAAGACAAGTACAATCTCATTGCAGGAGACAGCATCTATTATGATTCCATTGTACCTCATCATGTCCACGCCGTAGGTTCAGACGCACAGATACTCGCAGTAGTTTATGCACCTCTTTGAACCCGGAAGATGATCATGTTCAATACAATAGTCACTCCCCGATTCGGAGACATCGACGGACTGAAACATGCGAACAATATTTCCATTGCTATCTGGTTCGAACAGGCACGAAACCCTGTTTTCAGGCTTTTCACACCGGATCTTGATCTGAGCTTTGAGAAATGGAAGCTCATCCTGGCCAGGTCTGAATATGATTATGTGGGTGAGATAAGCTATGGCTTTGATGTGAACATCCGCACCTATATCGCCAGGATAGGTAATTCTTCCTTCACGATCGGGCATGACGCGTGGCAGAAAGGGAAACTGTGCGCCAAAGGACAGGTGGTTATTGTCCATTACGATTTCATTAACAAGAAGTCCGTGCCCATTCCGGACGATATCAGAAGATCACTTGAAGAACACCTTGTGGATGCGGAAAGCATAGGAAAACAATGAAATTGAAAGGAGCCGGATATCATGGAGATTATAACTGATACCATTGGCGATGTGTTCGAAAAACAGGTAAGGGAAGATCCTGACAGGGAGTTTATAGTTTATCCTGACAGAGACCTCAGGTTCACCTATAAGCAATTCGATGAGCGCGTTAATTTGATGGCTAAAGGCCTGCTGGAGATAGGTATAGGAAAGGGAGACCATGTAGGTATATGGGCAAAGAATGTGCCCGACTGGCTGACTTTCATGTTTGCGACCGCTAAGATCGGTGCGGTTCTCGTTACAGTCAATACCGCATACAAGATACATGAAGTAGAGTACGTCATGAATCAGGCCGACCTGAAAGCACTCGCCATCATAGACGCTTTCCGGGATGTGAACTACATTGATATAATGTATGAACTGGTGCCAGAATTAAAGACGCAAAACCGTGGGAACCTGAAGAGCAAAAAGTTCCCGTATCTGAAAAGTGTTATTTTCATCGGGCAGGAAAAGCATCGCGGAATGTACAATACCCGTGAACTGATGTTGCTGGGACAGCACAGTACAGACGAGAAGCTTGACAGTATCAAGTCTAAGCTTAGTTGTAATGATGTCATCAATATGCAGTACACATCAGGTACCACCGGTTTCCCTAAAGGCGTTATGCTGACACACAGCAATATCCTGAACAACGGTCTTTCCATTGGAAACAGGCAGAAGTTTACGTGCGATGACCGCCTGTGCCTCCCTGTTCCGTTATTCCACTGCTTTGGGATCGTGCTGGGTGTAATGGCTATCCTGGCCCACAGGGCAACACTGGTGATGCTCGAACTTTATGACCCCCTCATGGTGCTGGCGGCTGTCCAGAAAGAAAAGTGTACGGCTTTATACGGCGTCCCCACAATGTTCATTGCCGAATACACTCACCCAATGTTCAAAATGTTCGATCTTTCTTCGCTGCGCACAGGAATAATGGCTGGTTCAACCTGTCCCATTGATTCCATGAAAAAGGTCATAAACGAAATGAACTGCAACGAGATCACTATTGTATATGGCCTGACCGAAGCCTCTCCGGGGATTACCCAGACTACAACTGATGACCCTATAGAGCTTCGTGTAGAGACAGTCGGGCGAGTCTTCCCTGGCGTGGAAGCAGCAGTGATGGATCCGGAAACCTATATGCCCCTCCCTCCAAACACTATCGGGGAAATATGCTGCCGTGGTTATAATGTCATGAAAGGCTATTACAAGATGCCTGAAGAGACAAAAAAGGCAATAGATGAGAACGGCTGGCTACACAGCGGAGACCTTGGTACATGTGATGAGAATGGTTACTACCGTATCACAGGACGCATAAAGGACATGATCATAAGAGGCGGTGAGAATGTCTACCCAAGGGAGATCGAAGAATTCCTTTTCACCATTCCCGGCATAAAAAGCGCCCAGGTGGTCGGCATACCCGATGAGAAGTACGGCGAGATAGTCGGAGCCTTTGTAATTCTTGATTCCGGTGCTAGCCTCACAGAAGAGGATGTAAGGGACCATGCGTTGTCCAGGATAGCACGCTACAAGGTTCCCAAGCATGTTTTCTTTGTGGAAGAATACCCATTGACTGCAAGCGGAAAGGTCCAGAAGTTCAAACTCAAGGATCTGGCCATTGAGCTGCTCAAGGAAAAGGTCTAAACAAAATATTAGATGATGTGAATTTCACATCATCCATCCATTATTTATTTCTTCTTTAAGATAAATACCGCACCAAGCAGCATACTGCTTGCAATCAGAACTGTGAAAGCCGGTATTGCCCTGTTTTCGTCTGTTGATGGTGTTACCCGGGAGTATTCCTGATAATCTTCGTAGACCACTATTGCAGTACCCATGAAAGCGTTGTCCTGTGAGTAATAGTCCTGCAATCCTTCAATAAGGTCCTGTACTTGCGTGTCTGTCATGTAATCCTCACCAACAGCAATACCTATCAGGGCATTTTCTCCCGCTCCTCTGATCTCTCCCATCTTTGCTGAGATGGAGTCAATGATTGCGGCGGTGCTGTTCAGACCAGCTTTATCATCATAGGTCAGGAGTATGAAGAGATCAACATTGTCTGATACTTGCTGCAGGGAGGACCGATCGTAAGAGAGGGGTACATCGACTGCAAGAGGCAGGCTGCCGGAACTTGCGCGCAGGCTTTCAAGCATGAGAAGGTTATCCTCGCAGGCCTCATTGATATTTTGGGTGCATGGGTCAAGTGCAATATTTATTCCGTCAAAGCGTGCAAGAGATTTATTATTATAATCTACAACATGCTCCACTGTGGTTATCATAGTCTCAGGTTCTCCCATCTCATCAAAGACCATTGCATAGACCTGCATATCGTTCTCATGAGCTGTCTTCACAAATCTTTCCAGACTCCAGATATTCTCCGTATTTGTCAAGACCATGATAAAGTTAAAACCGCTGGCCTTCATTTCTGACAGAGCGGAAGCATCATATGCTGATGCATCAAAGATGCGGACTGCATTTATCACACCGCCTGGGACGGTGATGTTAATCCTTACGGGCTCCTGAGTTACTTTCGTGTTTTCCTGTGCAGCAGCTCCTGTAATTTTTCCGACGGTCACAGTTGGCTCGTCTGAAACGAATTTGCGCACATAGGCGTAATCAAAAGCTGCATATCCAGTGTTATCTGAAACATCCGGATATGTTCTTGCTGAAAGGTAAGCCTTTACTTTTATAATGTTCAGGTTGTTGGTTCTCTCGGTGGTGGTAAATTCCATTCTGCTGTCCCTGACACCATTCTTAAAGAAAGCCACTTTTCCTAACTCATCTTCAAGGTACCATGCAACTGCTGTGGTGTACCATGTATCTTCGGCGACATTAAGGTCTGTCAGGTCAGCTGTTGTGCGACTGACATCAGCAGTGCTGTTCTTCAGTATCCAGTTGACCTTTGTCTCCCTTTCGAGTTCGGTGCTGACAAGCATGTGACTTCTGTCCTCGTTACGGGAATCCACAAATCCCTGGACTATTACCGGGCCACGGGAGTCGGTTCCTGTAGTGACCTTCTTTCTTTTTACCACAAACATCGAATTAATAGGGAAATCCTTGGCGGACTTGATCCTGGAAATATCTGCAGGATGATAGTTTGGAACTATAAGCCTGACAGCCCCCGAAGTGACGCTGAGCTGTCCCCCTCCTGTGGTAAACTGTTCCCAGTTACCAAAAGCAAGATTATTGCCGCTGAAGTCATCAAAGAACTGAAAAGTGGAGGTGCCGGAGCTTATATCAGTTGCAAGCGGATTTCCGTAGTGCATAGTGATCTTGGTGGTCCCACCGGAAGCCACATAGGGCACCCTGACCCATATTTTTGCTCTTTCCGACTGGACATCCCATTCCTCCACCCAATGCTGCAATTGCCTGTCACCTGATGTGAAGCGTATGTCCTGGCCAGCATTCTGGGCCATGGAGAAGTCGAAGTTGGAACTGTTCAGGACAACAGAGACCTGATAATTAGTAAGGTCCTGTCCGGAATTATCTTTTATATTTATCTCAGTTGAATTTTTCCACTCGCCGCCACCAGAATATGTTAAAGCAGCGCATGTCTGTGTGAATCCAATAATGAACAACAACGTTATCAAGCCATACCACAATATCCTGATCTTCAAGCCACTCACCTTCATAGGGTATTTTCTTAATTAACAGTTTACTTTTAAATGCTTAAAACCTGTCTGAAGCATTAGTACATATAATACATTCATTCTTATGTACATTATTCTTTTCCCATTGGACAGCTTATCTTCTATTGTATGTGTTTTTCAATAAAATATGCTATGAGTCGACCAGAAATGCTGTTGTTGCCGGGAACTGTCGGTATCTCATCACATTTGAACCAGCGGGCATCTTCGATTTCCACTGTATCCATACGTATCTCACCGCCTGCATATCTGGCAGTAAAACCTATCATCAGGGAGTCAGGATAAGGCCAGGGCTGGCTTCCGAAATATTCGATGTCCTTTATAGAAACCCCTACCTCCTCAAGCACTTCCCTGACAACCGCCTCTTCAACAGACTCTCCCGGTTCAACAAAACCGGCTATAAGGCCGTACAATCCCGTCGGAAAACCTGGAGACCTTGCAAGGAGAGCCATGTCTTCTTTTTCTATCAGCACAATGATAGCAGGAGATATCTTGGGGAAGAAAAGTGAGCCACATTCAGGACACTCCTTGGCTTTCTCCTGCTGACTCCGGAATGTTTTTGAACCGCAGCGGCCACAGAAACCAGTTTTTATGTCCCACTCAAGTAACTGGATGGCCCTGCCTGCAAGGGAAGCCACAGGTTCACCCAGTATATCATACAGTTTTCTCAGGTCTTCAAACCTGATATCTTCATCATGCCTGAAGCTGTTATCAATCTCGGCCGTAAAACATGATATATCACCGAACTCGCCGATGTACTGCTCTCTTATAATTTCTGTGCCAAGCTCTCTGAGTTCTTTCACTGAAGGCAATTTACAAACACCGTTATTGCAGAAGAGCAATATCTTGCGCTCTTTGAAAGCAAAGCAGTAGTCTGATGAAGCGTGCATTTTCTCCGGGGGAGTGAGGAGGGGCTGGAATCCAGGTCCCTGCTGTTTGTGATCGTGTTTCATGGACAAAATGGATACGATATGTTCCCTTATCAAGTTTACCGGTTTTTGAAGTGGTGTGATTTTGACCTATTGCTTGAATATAGTAAATTAATATGGGGTCTAAAAACCCCATTATGTTGAATTGTTCCTGTTATATGTTGCAACCGCCATAGAAGAAACGCCACCAGCAGAAATAGATTTGTAAATCGGTTGGGTAGGTGCAAGCCACACGGCTCCGGTTCCTTCAAATGTTTGCAGGAGGCCTTCTCCAGCGGTTAGTTTGCCTGCAAGGCCTTTACCTGAACTTTCAACACTGAATTTTACGGAATCTGACCTTAAAATAGCAAAGTTCCCATCAACCTGAAGTCTTTCATTATCAAGGTTATACTTCAGTATTTCAGAAATTGGAACGGGGCTTTCCAGAATACATATGCCTGTACCACTTATCTTTGTCTGGAACCACCCTTCATTACCAAACAATCCTGCACTTATGTTCTTTTGGCTTGCCACACTAACCTCCAGGGTTGATTCTGAGCAGTAGAATATGCCCTTATCGACAATTATAGAACCATTTTTCAGAGTCACTATAAGGAAGTGGCTGAAGCTTGGTTCCATGAATATCTCACCCACTCCTCTGTAGAGAGGGTTAAAAGCAGCTTCATTAGTAAGCTGCTTTTTTATCATCTTTTTTGCAAAGCCGCCCAGACCTCCTATATTGGCATCACACACAATATTTCCCTTATGAAAATGAAGAGCACCGGGCTCGACTATGACGCCACCATCATTCAATGTGACCTTTACCTGTTTAAGGGACATGCCAGACTTATGAACATAATATAGATTCTTTGCAAGGTCTGGGTCCTTACTTCCAGTTAAAGAATTGTACTGGAGTATCTCGGCTTTGAAGTTTCCTTTGTCAACACTGTCAAGGACGGTTATATTGTTATAAAAGTTAGTTTCTGCTATAGTATCACATCCAGATGAAAAACAACACCAAAATATCAATTATGTTGTTTTACTAATATATCATATAATTATATTATTTATAATATATAATTACATTGTATTAGATACCTATACTTAAGTGCTGTTGTATAGGATAGGGAAATTATTTTGTCTGGATGACTGATGTGGCTAGAGTTTAGCTCGAATTCCCAGAGAATTATTACTTGCACAAAAGTTTAAAGACTTCTTACTGCATATATAATTCCGGAGTTGTAGATACTTGTGCAAGATTTTAGGTTATATGCTGAAAGGAATTGATTCCAGCTCTATCATCCGCAGGTCCTTTCTGACCATTGTGGTACTGATGTTACTTACATCCTGCGCATCTGCAAGGGATTATACACTGGACCATGCAACTGCGAACATAACCGTAGGTGCTGATGGCATTACACATGTGGAAGAATCCATCACATACTCTTTTGACGGCATCTATTATGAAGTATTCAGGACTGTATATCCTCCTCCTGGTGGTTCTGTTGAGAACATAACAGGGTACTGCATCGGGGGCCAGTGCGACTTCCGGGTCGTGCCCATTTCAGGTGGTTACGAACTTGTAGGCTCATTACCACAGCCGACACCTGAACAGATCACCTTTGTCGTGTCCTATGATTATTACCGCGGGGTCAAGGTCTACAATGATGTGTCTGAACTTCATTACCAGTTGTGGGGAGATGAATGGGAGAAGAGCCTGGATGGGTTTACTGCAACAGTTACCCTTCCTGCCGGATCACAAGACGACAACATCCTTTACTGGATCCATCCTAATCATTACACAAGGACATCGTATCTCAAAGGTAACACCATAGTTGCAGAATCTGATGCGATACCTTCCGGAAGCTGGTATGAGATCAGAGCAGTGTTCCCAAGGTTACAATCTCCAGACCCGGCTTTTGTTTCCATCCAGGATCAGGATGGTTTGGAGGAAATACTGGCTGTAGAAAGAGCATATGATAGAAAAGCAGCCATATCCGTCTATCTTTTCTACATAGCTGCTCTTTATGCGTTGCTCGTACTTTTGTTCCCTTTCTATATATATCACAAATATGGAAAAGAGCATGATATTGATTATTATGGAATTTATGAAAGGGAATTGCCCACTGATTCGAAACCTGCTGTGGTCAATGCTATCATGCGGGGTAAGATAGGTATTCCGACTATCGAGGGATTCACTGCTACGGTCATGGATCTTGTGGACAGGGAATATCTGCGTCTGAAAGATACTACGTCCATAAAAAAACACCTTGGCCTGATATCCCGTGAGAAAGAGGATGTTTTAATCGAAATCAATATGAACGCAGATAAGAAGAAGTTCCTGAACTATGAAAAGGATGTATTCGATCTGTTAAGCTCACATGCCTCCGAAGGCACGGTGCTGTGGAGTGATCTGAAAAAGGAGCTTGGGAAAGGCACGGCGTTTTACCATTTCCTGAACAGGTGGAATCATAAGGTAACAAACCATGCTAAAGTTGATAAGCTCTTTGAATCCAAAGGTAATAAGTACATGGCCGTTTTCAGCTTTGCTGTCATAATCATAGCATTTTTGAGCATATGGTTCGTAGCTTTCCTGTTTCCCACTAATCAGTTCCCTGTGATGAAGAATTTCATTATCCTGGTCATGGCCGCAGGAGTTATTGCAATATTTATGCTTATCATTGTGGGTGTCAGCGAGCGAACCATGGGCCAGTGGACTCCCGAAGGCAGGCTTTTTCACAAACGTTGGGATAACTTCAGGAAGTACCTGACAGATTTCTCTGCTCTGAAAGAGCACCCTCCCGAATCAATAAAGATATGGGATCACTACATGGTCTATGCAGTGGCACTGGGTGTGGCCGAGAAGGCGCTTGACAATATGTCCCTCATTATCCCGTCTGAACAAATATCAGGAAGCCGCTTCTATCCGGTACACCACAACATGGTGTTCATTTCAGGATTCAGGAGCGCTTACCAGGCATCCACTCCGGGCAGTTCCTCGGGCGGGAGCTCAGGGGTTGGTGGAGCAGGCGGAGGTTTTAGCGGTGGGGGCGGAGGAGCGAGATAATGCACCTTTGGGAGTATCGGATGTCAATTATGATTAATGAGAAGCAGTAGAGATTAATGGGAAGCCAATGAAGGAGGTAATTTTATGGTCTTGGAGATCCTGGCAATAATAGCGTTAATTATTATAGGTATAATTTTTGTTGCGGTGTACAACAACCTAGTGAAACTACGGAACCGGGTTGAGAATGCCTGGGCCCAGATAGAGGTCCAGTTAAAAAGACGCAATGACCTTATCCCCAATCTTGTGGAAACAGTCAAAGGTTATGCACAACACGAGCGGGCAGTTTTTGAGAATGTGACAAAGGCCCGGTCTGCAGTAATGGAGGCACAGGGAGCAAATGAAACTGCGGATGCATCCAATATGCTTGCTTCGACGCTGAAGTCCCTGTTTGCAGTAGCTGAAGCTTATCCGCAACTACAGGCAAATCAGAATTTCATACAACTGCAGAAAGACCTTGCAGACACCGAGGACCGGATCACATACTCAAGACAGTTCTATAATGATACTGTCATGAAATACAACACAACTATACAGTCGATCCCAACCAACATAATTGCAGGTATCGCCGGATTTGGGAAGAAGGAGCTTTTCCAGATACCGCCTGAAGAATATAAGGTTCCGGCAGTAAAGTTCTAGATTAAGGGAAAAAGATGCAACGAGATTACCCAAGGTAGCCCGTTCATTCATAGGGTGAAACTTCGTCCGGCAGGGGTGTGGTGTGCAACGCACACTCATTTCCGTGACCTATCAGATCCTCAATGGATCTCCTAAGGATAGAAGGATATATCATGCCAACTTCCTCTTTTATCGCCTGGCCACCACAGAAGAATTTGAAAGTGGGTACTCCCTTGATCCCGTATCTCATAGCGGTCCTGGAGGCTAGCATTCCGTTCATCATCACAAATGTAGAATGCTTCCGGAACTCCCGTGCATATTCTCTGAAGTAGGGCTCGATCTCTCTGCAATAAGTGCACTCCGGAAGGTAGAACATTACCACCATCGGCTTTTCCTGATTCTCAAGCATCTCGTCCCATTCTGCATCAGTTGCCTCAATAACAGCACTATCAATCTCCATTTCTACCGCTCCCATTTTATATATGAAGCTACGGCTATAAAAAGTTCTGCAAAAAAGAAAAAAGAGCATACAGGCATTCTGAATATGCCTGGATTGCAATATCATATATTCTCTTTTGCCCATTTCACAGCAGCTTCAAGCACGTTCAGGTTCAGTGATATCAGCTTTTGTTTCCCGGAGAAGGTTTCAGCTATGGCTTCCCTGAAGTTCTCCCGTGAAAGATCGGTTACACCAAGAGAGAGCATGACTCCGAGCATTACAGTGTTTGCAGCCTTCTCTGAACCTGTTTCACCTGCGATCTTCATAGCAGGTACAGCTATTCCCCTGACATCTGCAGGGATGTCCCATGCACCAATAGTGGAATCATATAATATGATGCCTCCTTCCTTTACATCGCCTGCGAATTTTTCAAGTGAGGGACGGTTCATGGCTACAAGCACATCCGGAGAGTAAACTACAGGGGAGCCGATGGATTCGCCTGATATTACAACAGAGCAGTTTGAAGTGCCTCCTCTTTGTTCAGGGCCGTAGGAAGGATACCATGAAACAAAGCGCTGTGCATTGCAGCCTGCATGTGCAAGGGTAAGTCCCATGCTCAGCACTCCCTGTCCTCCGAAACCTGCGGCTTTTACATGCACTTCCTTAAAAGTGGGATCATGCACAGCATCAGGAGATGATTCAGTCTCAAGATTGAAGAGCTTGTCAATGGAATCCCTGGAGAAATCGCTCTCTCCCCTGAGAAGGGGTTGTGTTTCTGCCGAGAGGTCCCTGAAATTGTCCAGAGGGAATTCTTTTTCCATTTCCTCATTGACGAACCTTGTGCTTTGCTCGGAATCCTGCCTCAGGTTTGTAGGGCATGTGGACAGCACTTCCACAAAAGCATAGCCTTTACCATCCCGCTGTATCTCAAGGGCTTTCCTGACAGCTTTCCGAGCTTTCCTGATGTGGGAGATATCCGAGATGGAAACCCTTTCAATGAATACCGGAGCTTTGAGATTATTGAGGATCTCACACATGTGTAATGGATATCCTGTGAACCGCGGATCTCTTCCTTCAGGGCAGGTGATGGTCTTTTCTCCTATAAGGGTGGTGGGCGCCATCTGGCCGCCTGTCATCCCGTAAACGGTATTGTTGACAAAGAATATGGCCATCTTCTCACCCCTGTTGGCCGCCTGGATGGTCTCGTTGAGGCCAATCGAGGCGAGGTCGCCGTCTCCCTGATATGCTATGACCACTGCGTTGTCCTCTGCCCTGGAAACTCCTGTGCCCACAGCAGGGGCACGGCCATGTGCTACCTGCAGGTTGCCACAATCAAAGTAGTAATATGCAAAGACAGCGCAGCCCACAGGACTTATCATGACTGTGCGGTCCTGGATACCAAGATCTGCAAGTGCTTCACCGATGAGTTTGTGAATTATCCCGTGTCCACAGCCTGGGCAGTAGTGGGTTGCAGTGGGAGCGGCCCCGCCCTTGCGTGGGAACTCGGCGTATAGTCCGCCCGGCCTTCCTATAATCTTTTCAGCCATTTTCTCAGCCATTAGTATTCCTCCCTTGCGGATATTTCCCGGAGCCTTTCCATAACCTGGTCAAGGGTTATCAGATTTCCTCCCATGCGGTTTAAAAGCTCCACAGGTCTTGTGCATCCAATGGCAAGCCTGATATCTTCCTGCATCTGCCCGTTGCTCATCTCCACCGAGACAAAAGTGCATTTCCTCGAGTCTGCTATGGCCCTGAGTTCCTTCTCCGGGAAGGGGAACAGGGTCCTTGGTCTGAACAGGCCTACCTTGATGCCTTCTTTCCTTGCCTGGTCGACAGCTGACCTGCATATACGGCTGCTGATACCGTATGACACGAGGATTATAGAGGCGTCCGAGGTCATGTAATCTTCGTAGTCAACCTCATGTTCTTTTATGGTGGCGTATTTTTCCTGCAGCTTATAGTTGAATTGCTCGAGCAGGTCAAAGTCCAGGAAGATGGAAGTCACCAGATTCTCCCTTGTGGCGGCGGTCCCGCTGACAGCCCATGTAGTATCTATCACAGGCTGCACAGCCTTTTCCGGGAACTGGATGGATTCGACCATCTGTCCCAGCACGCCGTCAGCAAGGATGCACACAGGATTCCTGTACTTGAATGCCAGGTCAAATCCCGTGATGACCATATCGCACATCTCCTGCACGGAGTTGGGAGCAAGTACTATGTTCTTGTAGTTGCCGTGTCCGCCACCTTTGACCACTTGGCTATAATCGCTCTGTTCAGGGCCGATGTTGCCAAGTCCGGGCCCTGCTCTCATGATGTCGATGATCACGCATGGCAACTCGGAACCCGCAAGATATGAAATGCCTTCCTGTTTCAGGCTCAGCCCCGGGCCTGAAGATGCTGTCATCACCCTGTGGCCTGCAGATGCTGCACCGTAGACCATATTGATGGCAGCTTCCTCTGATTCGGCCTGTACGAACTTTCTTCCCACCTGGGGGAAATACTTTGAAGCCTCCTGCAGTATCTCGCTTGCAGGGGTGATCGGATAACCGAAATAACAGTCACAGCCCGCGTACAGCGCACCGATAACAGCTGCTGTGTTGCCTTTTACTAATTGTGTTGCCATTTTGAAGCACCTCTGTTCACTCACTGCTCTTAAGAGGGATGTGGATTTCTATTGCAAGTGGTTCAGGGCACGTGTAATAGCAGTTCGCACAGCCTGTGCATCCCTCTCCCGTATACTCTGCGTAATGGTAGCCCCTTTCATTGAGACCTTCACTCATTCGCAGAACACCTTTAGGACATGCCACTATGCAGCGCCCGCATGCTTTGCATTCCAGGATGTTGATTACCGGATAAGGCTCTTTCTTTGCCTGATTATCTGACATGATGATATGACCTCATTTGGATGTAAAAATGATATTCACCCGGACTGGAAGTACATATATCTTATGCATGGATGTGTAATTTCCTGTCCGGATAGTTCAAATGCGGTAGCAGAGATGTTATTGCTTTTGTTTGTCGTGGTCGCGTATCTCCACACGCCTGATCTTGCCGCTTATGGTCTTTGGCAGTTCTTTCACAAACTCGACCACACGGGGGTACTTATAAGGAGCAGTGACTCTCTTAACATGGTCCTGGAGTTCTTTTTTCAGTTCCTCGCTTGCCGTATAGTCCTTCGTGAGCACAATGGTTGCCTTGATGACCTGTCCTCTTACCGGGTCAGGGACGCCTGTAATGGCACATTCGAGTACTGCAGGGTGCTCAATAAGGGCACTCTCAACTTCAAAAGGTCCTACCCTGTATCCTGAGGTCTTGATGATATCGTCAGCTCTTCCCACAAACCAGAAGTATCCGTCCTCATCCTTCCATGCCATGTCCCCGGTGTGGTAATAACCGTCGTGCCATACATCCTTTGTCCTCTCAGGGTCAGCTCCGTAACCGATGAATATTCCAGGAGGCTTCCCAAAACTGGTGTCGATCACGATTTCCCCTTCCTCACCAACCTCACACGGTTTACCTTCGGCGTTAAGCAGCTCAATGGAGTACCCGGGGGATGGCTTACCCATGGAACCGGGTTTTGGCTCTACCCAGGGATAAGTTGCAAGGGTGACGATGGTCTCTGTCTGTCCGAACCCTTCCATGAGTTTGAGGCCCGTTATTTCCAGGAACTTCTGATAAACCTCAGGATTTAGCGGCTCTCCTGCAGTTACGCAGTAATCCAGGCAGCTCAGGTCATATTTGCTAAGATCCTCCCTGATAAGGAAGCGGTAGATGGTAGGCGGTGCGCAGAATGTCGTCACACCATACTTTACTGTGTTCTCCAGCATCCTCTCGGCAGTGAACCTGTCATAATCGTATACAAAGACCGCACTTCCTGCTATCCACTGACCATATATCTTACCCCATACGCACTTTGCCCATCCCGAATCTGCCACAGTGTAGTGCAGGCCGCCGTCTGTCACATTCTGCCAGTACCTGGCAGTTATTATATGTGCAAGAGGATATGTGAAATTATGCTGCACCATCTTGGGGAAGCCGGTAGTTCCTGAGGAGAAATAGTTCAGCAATATGTCCTCATTAATAGTAGCCTCTTCACCAATCGGGCGTGTAAAGTCAGCAGGGGCTGTTTCCAGTTCCTTCTCAAATGATGTCCAGTCATCTCTTTGCAGGCCAATTGCAATCCTGGTTTTGAGTATATTGCTGATCTCACTGTAAGCATCGTCCACACAATCCAGTATCCCTGTGTCCGGGGCAGCCACTATCATTTTGATCCCGGCGCGCTCCACTCTGTAAACAATATCCTTCTTAGTTAGCATATGGGTCGCAGGAACAGCTATGGCACCAATCCTATGGAGAGCCAGCAGGAAGAACCAGAACTCATATCTGCTTTTGAGCATGAGCATTACACTGTCGCCTTTTCTGATGCCGTATAGTTTAAGAATATTGGCTGTTTTATTGCTGTAGTTGGCGAGGTCCGCGAAAGAGAATACTTTTTCTTCTCCATTGTCATCGCACCAGATAAGGGCTTTTTTATCTGGCTGTTCCCTTGCGTAAACATCGACCACATCGTATGCGAAATTGAAGTTATCAGGAATCTTGACGCTGAAGTTCTCCTTGAAATCCTCGTATGAATCGAATTCGCTGCGCGAGACGTATTTTTCCAGTAGTGAAGACATGATAACTCCGTTTTATAGAATGACTGCAAGGAACTTTGCGGGCTTTCCTCCCACAGCCTGCATCCCGTGGGCATAGTTGGAATCAAAGAAAATAGAGTCACCTTCTTCAAGGATAATCTCATTGTTATGGATGATCACTTTTAGGGTTCCTTCAAGCACGTAATCGAATTCCTGGCCAGGGTGTGAGTTCATCGATGGTCTTGTCCCTTCAGGCTTTGGGTCGACCTTTACCACTAAAGGTTCTGCTTTCTTGTGCACGAAGTTTGCAGCTATGCTCTGGTATTTGTAATCCTTGCGCCTCTGGACACTCACACCTTTGTCTTTCCGGGTGACTGTGAATACATGCATTTTCGGGTCTTCCCCGGTAAGCAGTACGGTCATATCCACATTGAGGTGCTGAGCGATCTCAAATAGAATGCTTGCCGGGAAATCCTCCTCAGCATTTTCGTATTTTCTGTAAACGACAGCAGATATACCAAGACGTGCAGCCATCTCATCTGCCAAAATGCCGCAAATCTCACGGAGTTCCCTGACACGGGACGCAATTTCCTTTATTTTTTCCTGCATATATCATCACTTCAGAGAGATTGAGAACTGAGAACTTGATCGCATCAGTGTATACAGTTGTCTCACTTAAGATCATTTCCTGTTTCCTGATGGCGGGCTTAAGGTGAATTCCTGTAGATGCATTACCATTTGGTAACGGTTTTTTTAAGTTCTTCTCTTATTTTAATATATTCATTTGACATTGGCGAGTAATCTGTAGTGATTTTATAAAGGACCCATGTTTTTTAATTATTAAAATATATATACAAACAAAATAATGTCCCTATGCGAACATACATAAATAATCATCAATGCTTTATATCTTGGTTAACTATCCGTATCCATACTATAACCGGAACGATTCCTATGCATACCATTCTTGAACGCCTGGAGAAGATGGAACATGAATACCGACGCCAGATACTCCGCGCTGTTTTTGGTATGCTGGTATTTGCCTTCCCATTTTTTGATGTCCTGACGCTCTTAGTGTTTAATTTCCTGATACTTTTGTCCCTTGCATATTTCCCGGAATATCCGGTCATTGCAAAATTACTCTATCGCAAGCCTGAGCCGGGCTCAAGGGAAATGCTTACTGACATGAACGATGGGATAAGGAGTGCAAGGAACCTGGCTCTGTCGGTCTTTATCATGCTCCTGATAAGTCAGCTGCTGGAGTTCACACCGCTCGATTTTCCCCTGTACGTCATAGGAGGTGCCATTGCAATAGCAACTTTTGGCAGCAGTGCAGCTTCATTCATCCGCAATCGTAAAAAACGACACCTAAATGGCACTATCATCCGTAACAGGCATGGTCGCGAACAACATTTTCTGCCATCCAGTATAGTCATGCTTGGAGTAGGTATAATCTTTGCGTATCTTGCAGGAACCTGGATTGCCGGCTGGGAGGACCTGAATGTCAGCAGGAATCTGGTATTCTTCCTGGCGGTGATTGGCTCGATCACTGGTGCTCTTTTTGAATCCATCCCTTCGAAGGTGGATGATAACATTTCGGTCCCCCTGGGTGCGGGAATGACTATGTGGCTGTTCCACTCTTTCGGATATTCGGTGCCACCTTCGGAGATGTTCATGGCGCTTATGTTCTCTCTTGTACTGGGATATCTGGCCTACAGGGCAAGGATAGCAGATCTTTCAGCACTTTTCAGTGCTTCATTGCTTGGCGTGCTTATCATAGTATTCAGCGATATATCCTGGTTTGTCCTGCTCCTCACTTTCTTTATCCTTGGTGGGGGGTTCACCAAATACAAGTACAAGTACAAGGAATCCATCGGAATAGCACAGTCAAAGGATGGTGTACGCAGCTATGAGAATGTTTTCAGCAATAGCATGGCAGCCCTTGTGCTCGCTGTCCTTTACGGGATATATCCGCAGTATTCTGAGTTTCTCATCTTCGCATATCTGGGAACAGTTGCAACAGCTACCGGGGATACTCTTGCCAGTGAAATAGGTACGACTGCACGCTCCCAGCCAATAATGATAACCACTCTAAAACCAACATGTGCGGGAGTCGATGGCGCTGTTACTGTGCTTGGTGAGGTTGCAGCTATCCTGGGTTCAGCTATCATCGGCATATTGGCCATCATCTTTGGTGTTCTTCCGGTGGAGAGCTGGTTCATGGTAATATTCATCACAACAGCCGGGGGTTTTCTTGGGACCAATGTGGATAGTATTCTTGGTGCAACTCTTCAGCATGAAGGAACGCTCTCCAATAGTGGTGTCAACTTCGTTGCAACCTTTGCAGGCGCTCTTATTTCAGGTGCCATGTATCTTATTTTGATCTGAGTTTTATTCATTTACTTTCGATTTGATGCTTTTTTCGGACTTCCGTGAAAAAGGTTATATAACACAAATCATAATTAAAAAGATAAGATTACATATATAGCATTATATTATATTATATTATTCAATTTATAGTTAAACGTTTTTGGTTTATAACTTATGAGTTCTAAAACCATGGCATATTGGCAGTTCTGGCAAACATAAGTTTCAAACAATCAGTTATTAATTATAAATAACATTGATTTTAATAGGTTTTCTACAGAGCCGTAATTTAATTGATCAATATATAGCATCATATTATTGCTTATAATATCAAAACATCTATTCTTGAGGGTTGGATGAAATGAAAGAAGGACAAAAGAAAATTAGTTCAAAAATTAGTCCTAAAGTGCGTGAGCAGATACTTCGTATGCGAGAAGATGAATTCAAACTAGAGAACATTATTGATTCAGTCGTGGAGCTGAAATTCTATGATACCGTTGGCAAAAAAATAAGAAAAGGCGGAAACAGGTAAAATCAGAACTTTATTCGTTTTCAACCTTCGGCAACATCTTTACCACCAATAGCGATTCCATCATCATTGACTTTCAGAATAAAAATAAACTGTTGAAAATTGGCTCTGCAAAAAACCCATTGAAATCACAATATATCGCCAAAGTTCTACAGAAATAATCATCATTCAAGGCAACATAGTGAACTTTATAAAGTTGCATAATTGCTTAAATTTTGAGGATTTCTACAAGCCTTATTTTTAGAGGCTTAAAAAGGCTTATTACCCATTTGATACAATGTTCCTCTATGAAAAAGAATGCTGAGATCATAGGTATTGCAAGTGATACCCTTGATTTTATACTTGAAGCCAGCAAGTCCACATATCCGGATGAGTTTGCGGGATTGCTTGAAGCAAAGGATGGCATAATTACTGATATCCTCCTTCTCCCCGGAACGGAATCAAGTGAATCCAACGCGGTCCTGAAACTGTTCATGATGCCAAATATCTCGGCAGTAGGCTCCGTACATAGCCATCCCAGCTCGGTCGTGCGTCCATCGCAGGCTGATCTGCACATGTTCAGCAAGACCGGCACACACCATATCATAGTGGGCCACCCCTACGGCCGTAACAACTGGAAATGTTACGACGGCAGCGGGCAGCCTATTAAGCTGGAAGTGCTGGATGTGGAGTTTGAGGATGAGGAATTGCTATAGGGCCTTTCAAACCCCATAATTTCATGCGAGAATCACCTCTTTCATCAGTTACGGATTCATAGGTGCAGGTGGCATCGTTGAGGTGGGAGAATACGAGTGATGATGTCTGGTAGTGTAACTCTCCATGAAAACATGCTGCAGGGCATTTGTCTTTGAATTTTCCCACTCCCGAAATCGTGTATGTAAGAATATCCCCTTCTTTAGTCTTGTTCACTCCTTGTCCTTCGCTGTAGAATGTACCATCCTTCTTGATGATTCTAGTTGAATATGTTATCGTACCGGAAACTTCAATTCCAAGTAGCTTTCCCTGGGTTTGTTCTGTAGTTTCAATTTTAGTCCCATGGACTTTAGATATAAGTACCCTGCTTCTGATCTCATGACAGTTGAATTCCCCTATTATTTCACCTAACATAAGTGTCCTCCCTTGTTATAATTTCACTAAAATAGGATTTAAAGTATTAAGAAACAAAAATAAGCGTTATTCTCAGGACTTGACCATGTTTGAGACTTTCCAAGGACATGAATGAAACAAATAAGACCTGAAGCTTTTTAAGCTGCATTTATTAGTTACCATAGGCACTGTTTCGATGAAAATGATAATTAGCTGAGTGTTTGCATTAATTCATAAAATGTATATCCCATTAGTGCAGATTTACAAAAGGGCTTGGATACATGGGGAAAATAAAGGACATTGTGATCGGGACTATACATAAATGGAACAATGACGACGGTTTCACAGACAGTGCAGCACTTTCTTTCATAGTCTTAATGAGTCTGCCTGCATTGTTATTATTCTTGCTGTCCGTAAGCAGTTTCTTTTTAAGAGAGGAGGCAGTTCAACAATCCATTAACGATTATGTTTCGTCAGTTGGGAACGGAGTATCCATACATATCCTGGATACGCTCTTCCGGCAAATACCGGAAACCAGCACCATTACCCTGGGACTGCTAGTGAGCTTTGCATTGTTCCTCTGGACATCAGGCAACCTCTTCCTTCAACTCCAGAAGACCATTAACAGGATGTGGAATGTGTCATATAAGAGTAAGACCTGGTATGAGGAACTTATCAAGAAAAGGATATCAGCTTTTATT
Organism: Methanolobus sp.; assembly: GCF_030682845.1. Taxonomy (GTDB): domain Archaea; phylum Halobacteriota; class Methanosarcinia; order Methanosarcinales; family Methanosarcinaceae; genus Methanolobus. Next base: position 26,705 of record NZ_JAUXNK010000104.1, read on the forward strand.
GCAGTCTTCATCTTTGTATTGCTTGTTGTGCTGATCACGGTCTTTGAAGTTCTCTTTTCAAAGTTATCACAGTATCTGGACGTGTTCCTCCCTATACCTTCCTGGGTTATACAATATACAAGTTCACTGGCCATTTTCCTGATTCTTGTACTACTCTTCATTTACTTTTACAGGGTCCTTCCGGAAACCAAGATGGATTATAAATACGTGATAACAGGATCATTCCTCACTGTAAGCCTTATCACTCTAGGGAAGTACATTTTCAGCCTGTATATGGATATCATAGACCCTACACGCCTTTATGGCAGTGTCGGCTTGCTGCTTGCGACATTTCTCGGGATATATATATCTGCTATCATTGTTACGGTCATGGTGGAATTCACAAAAGTATATGCAGACTACGAAACAGCCCAGAGGAGAGAGCAGATCCAAAAGTCTGCCAACGATTAAACTTAAAGTGTGGCAGTTAATAATATACTGTTAGGCCTAAAGGCCGGGGGGTTTACATGACAGAAGAGATCAAGACGAAAATCGTCAATTATCTTTCCAGCCACCAGTGGCTGAATCTGGGCACAGCCGACAAAAAAGGGAAACCAATGGTACATACAATGGCTTTCGCTTCTGATGGGGCAACAGTATACTTTGTAACCGACAAGAACACTCACAAAGTCACAGACATGATGGATAATCCCAATGTTGCGTACACTGTGGATGAAGATGATGCAGAGGTCATGCAGATAACAGGTGTCCAGATGCAGGGGAAGGCATTCCTTGTCACGGACGGGGAGGAAACAAATAAGGCATTCAGGCTCATGGCTGACAAGTATCCTTTCATAGCTGATATGCCTTCAAGCCCTGACAACGTTTTCTTTAAAGTGGAACCGGAAGAAGCTTATTATCTGGATTATTCAAAGGGATTCAATCACAGGGATTTCGTGACCTTTTGAATGTGTATCAGGTTTGTATCCACCTGTTCTGACGGGTGGACACAATTTTTGAAAATTAAGTTTTTAAGTTTGTTATTGCAGCAATTATTCTTTATCCTAGACATCCGCGAGGACATCCATATCTTCCTTGTTTGCTTTGCTGATAACTGAAAGGTTGCCGTTGGTTTCCATGACTACAGCTTCCACATTCAGTACTTCACTAATTTTGAATAGGACACAGAATAATGCTTTCCGATAGCTTTATATGCGGCGGGAACGCCGCCCTATGTCATTTCTACCATTCAATTCAAGGACCTGTGATAAGGTTGAATTAAGGCCAAAACAATG
>NZ_JAUXNK010000106.1 GCF_030682845.1 Methanolobus sp.
AGATTATGCTAAAATTACTGAGAAATTAGAGAGGATATATGAAGATTGCATTCGTAACATTTGAGTACCCTCCTCACATAATTGGTGGTGCGGGTGTATATGCACAAAATGTAGTTCAAGAGCTTGTAAAATTAGGTCATGAAGTAACTGTGTTCACTCCTGCTATGCTAAAACAGAAAACTGACTTTTCCAATATGGAGTTAAAAATAAATTACATTCGATTGCATGAAAAGTTACCTCTTAAAGCACTTCAATTCTGGTTATATTTGCCAAAAGAAATTAAACGAGCACACAATAATGACGAGTTTGATTTAATTCACTTTAATGGTATTTCATATTGGTTCCTAAAAAGCAAAATCGTGGAAGTGCCTCATGTTGTCACAATTCACCACTTAGTTAAAAGTGCAATCAAAAACAATAGTTTGCCTACTTTTACAAGATTAAAAAAAATAGGTAGTGAAAATAACTTATTTATTACATCCATTGAAAAAAAATGTGTAGAATCTGCTGACTATATAATTGCTGTAAGTGAATTCACAAAAAAAGAAATAGTATCTGTTTATAGTGTGAATTCCACAAAAGTCAAAACTATTTATAATGGCATTGATCTTAATAAAGTCGATGTTGATGACGATGAAATTAAATCCATTAAAAGCGAGTTGGGTATCGCTGACAAAAAAATATTGCTTTTTGTAGGAAGAATAAATGATCCTCGAAAAGGATTAACTTTTCTTCTTGAAAGTTTCAAACTAGTGTTGGAAAGACAAAATGTAGTTTTGCTGGTTGTTGGTAAAGGTGACCAAACTGATTTGAAAGAGATTGTAAGGTTAATGGGGATTTCTCAAAATGTGATATTTACTGGGTTTGTAGATGAAGAGGCATTAAGGAAATATTATTCAGTGTGTGATATTTACGTATGTCCATCAAAATTAGAAGGGTTTGGTTTGACACTCCTTGAAGCGATGTTAGCGCGCAAACCCATTGTTGCAACAAATGTCGGGGCAATACCAGAAATAATAGAAAATACAATAAATGGGATTATTGTAGAATCTGGCAATACTAGTGCTATGGCTGATGCTATTTATATGTTGCTACAAAATGAATTGATGGTAGAAAGGATGGGGAAAGATAATTATATATATCTCAACAATAATTTTGGCTGGCAGAAGTGTGCAACAGAAATCTCAAATGTCTATGCAAATCTAAAATAATGTCCTTGACATTAGGGATTTGATTAATGACTAGTTATCCAATCAATTTACAAAAATCAATACATGACTAATTAAATTCTATGTTTTAATATAATAGGGGAAATCTATGATTGATAAAGTAGATCAAGGCAGTGAGCTAGAAAAAAGTAGCACAAATAGTTATACCTATTTGGTTTCGCTTCTGCCAAGAGTTAGCATTATCTTTTTTATGTTATCTCTGATCTACTCGTTATTGTTGATATCAAAAGGTAGTATGCCTACACTATCTGTATTAGTTTTCAGCATCTCTCTATTTTCTTTATTAGGGGCTATCTACTTATTGCTTGAACCCAAAATAAATTATTCAAGAGCAAAGACTTCATTGATTTATGAAGAATACCAAATCAATAAAATATTGCAAATAACTTTTTTTTGTTCAATCACGATTATCGTTCTGATTCTCAATAATGTCAATTATGTCAAACCATTAGTTTATTATGTATTTGTAGGAATTGCTGCAGTTTCTGTTGCCCTACAGATAGCTCTCAAATCTAAAGTTACTACTAAAGATGTATTTAGCATCCTTGTTTTCCAAATATTAGTTTTGGCAGTAATTATTCGTGCTTCTTCATTATTTCTTAGTCCATTTCATATTGGAATTGATACTCATCAATTTCATTATCCACATATATCCCAAATAATTGACAGTGGTTACTTGAGTACTAAAGCTTATCATTACTACCATTATCCGTTTTTTCATTTAATTCAATCTATTTTTGGTTTACTCGTCGGTTTTTCAATTAGCCATTTCAAACTGCTTAATCTATCCCATTCACTTATTCTTATTCCGATTGGATATTTAATAGGGACAACTCTTTTAGATAAAAAAGCTGGATTAATGTGTTCATTGCTTTTTTCACTCTCTACAATGAACATTTTCATAATGCTGTTTAGCACTTCTAAAATCGGCGGAACATGCTTACTATTTTTAAGTTTCTATTTTTTATTGAAACAGATTGAATTGCCGAATATAAATATCCTATTTCTATTTTTTCTATCGACTATCGGATTATTTTTCTGGCATCCAGAAATATCTGCTTCTTTATTCTTTATTTTATTCTCTTACTTAATAGTTAAAATTTATTTTTTGAAAACTTTGAGTAATTACTCTCTTTTTTTATTATATTCTGTCTTTTTCATATCATACCAAATGTATGTAAGTATAAATTTATTCAATAGGATCGTAGAAAGCTTTTTTTTCATAAATATAGATCAGACTCCTAATTTAATCCAGAATGTTGCAGAGGAACTGATTTCCATGGATTTTATCCTACAACTCTTTGTATCTTATCTTGGGATTTCTCTGCCATTTTTTTTAGTCACATATTCAATACTAAAGAAAGGGAAAGCAATCCCCAAAAAAGTGTTTTTGAAACTCTCTCTTCTGCTTGTTTGTCTAATTCCTGTAGCTGGAGTATTTTCAGATAACTTCGGTCTTAATCCTGCTCGGTTGCTTACCTATATTTCTTTGATATCTCTCATAATAGTTTCATCCTCAATATTTGTAATTTGTAACTTTAAGAGAAAAAGAACCATATGTGTATTCACTTTAGTTTTTTTCATCTTTACTATATTTTCTGTTAGTAGCTATATAGCTGGGGATGGAAGTGAAATTTACAATGATAATATTCCTATTAGAATTATACATACTACAGAAGCAAATGTAGTTACAAATACCTATATTAATTCAAAAATCCCTGAAGATTCAATAATTACTACAGATTCTACAACAGTTGGATTATCTAATTTTAAGCAAAAAGTTATAACTTCTTCTGATTTTAATTCGACAGGCTATTTAATGGTGAATAACTACAATATCGACAGATTGAATTTAGTTTTAAGCGAATCTTTCATTTTTTCTAAAAAAAATAAATTGTATACTAATCACTTTAATACTTTATATGAGCTTAGAGATGAGTAAGTAATCTTGAGTTATACTACTATTAATTATTGATGGCCTAAATATTTATCTCTTTTTGATTGTATGAGTACTAAGCTTATTCCTATTATATAAGATACAATAGTTGCAACAACAGCACCTTTCAATCCAATAAGTGGTATTAGTAAAACATTTAGCAACACGTTGGAAATTGCTATTACACCATTTCCTATTAAATTAAGGCTGGCACCCTGTATACCTGTAGAATTAAATGTCCATATGTACAGTCTATACAATGCAGTTAAAACTGCTGCAATTGCAAAGAGTATCATTAGAAAGTAATCTATCACATATTGATCACCATAAAACCTCAAAATTATGTTTTGAGATGCTAATGTTAGTGGTAATCCTACTAAGATTATATATATTAAAAGTCGGTTTACTTTTTTAAAAATATCCTCTTTCTGCTTAAATTTGCAGATGGTTGGGAAAAAAGCTGTTATAAAAATCCCCAATAATATGTTTATGACATTTATTGATGCATAGTAATATGCAGTGTACAATCCGACATCATCTATGAAAAGATATTTGTTGATAAATATTCTGTCAATGTTACCCTGTAACACAAATGACAAATCTGCAAAAATCATTAGTATACTGTATTTGCTTAATGTTTTTGTCCAAGGAAGATCAAGTTTAAAACCAATGTATTTATGAATTTTTTTGAAGATAAATAACCCTATTAATAAGTTGGCAATGCAGGTTGATATGAACATAGATTCAAAAGATATTATATTATAAACATGAAGCAAAACTAAAAAGCAAGATAACAGAATTATGCTATAAATTGGTTTTAATTTGGAATACATTTTCATTTGATGTAGCCCTTGAAGCGTGGTGCTAGTCAAGTGATAAAAAACAAAGAGAACTGCAAAAAGAATAGCTAGGTAAAATAATTCAATTGATATCTGCAGTAATTCTGAAATGATTGGAGCCAAAAGAAAGTAAGATGTAGAAGTCAGGCAGGTAAATCCAAGGACAATTAAATAGGTGGTTGATATTATTTTTTTCTGCCTAACACTATTTATATCCTCCGAGTTATACTTTACCATTGCGGTTGAAAAACCTAAAAGCATTTGGACCTGCAAAAACATTGCAATAGACTGTACAAGTGTAAATTTTCCATATTCAATAGGGCCTAATACTCTGCCGGCGTATATGTTAAAAGCAAAAGATAAAGCAGTGGCTAACATTGTGCCAGTAAACAAATAAGATAAGTTGTCTATAAAAGTATCTACTTCGGAACTAGTTTTTGTATTAAAAATTTTTTCATAAACCCACTTAATTAATCCCGTCAAATATTGTTGCAGATTATATCTCCATATTTTTGGTATTCCCATATTGAATCAAACCTGCTATCCACTTGTATAAGTAAGATTTAAATAGGATATTTTGTCGTTATAGGCTTCTTTCATTGAATAAACACTCAATATAAAATTCCATTTAATGTGTATTTCTCTATTTATAAATTTTCGATTTTAGTTTCTATTATCGATATCATATTTATAAAATGTCATTTTTTTGTTTTGTAAACGATAGAAAATTTAAATTAGATATAAGGGTGTATTATGCTCTTGGAAATTACATTCCTCGTATCCACAACATTCCGATTTCTCATCTTCCCAAAAAACTCTTCCCTAGGAATATTCCTGAACATCGAGTGATCAGTCAGCACAACAATACAATCGCTCCCCTCCACAGCCTCTTCCAGACTCAAAATCGGATACTCAAACTCTTTAACAAAAGGATCATATATCTTAATAGTAAACCCTTCTTTCTCTGCCAGTTTAATGAACTTCAGTGCAGGAGTTGCTCTCGTATCTGCAATATCACCCTTGTAAGCTACACCAAAAACAGTAATAACTGGACACTCAATGCCATTGACCATTTCCTTTACCTTCTTCAAAACATGGATAGGCATTGAATCATTGATATTGCGGGCTAAAGTGATCAGGCTGCTATTGTTTGCATTCTCAGTTAAGAACCATGGATCAATAGCTATGCAGTGTCCACCGACTCCAGGCCCGGGTTTATGAATATTGACCCTTGGATGTTTATTTGCTATCTCAATGGCTTCCCATATGTTGATTCCATAATCCTCTGCCAGCATCGAAAGTTCGTTTGCGAGGGCGATGTTCACGTCACGGTAGGTGTTCTCCATGAGCTTGATCATCTCGGCGGTGGTGCTGGTGGTAAGGTAGAGGTTGCCTTTGACAAAGCTGGAGTAGAGGTCGCGGGTGAGTTCGGTTGCTTTTTTGTCAAGTCCTCCGATGACCCTGTCGTTGTTGACCATCTCATGCAGGGTGTTGCCGGGGATGGCACGCTCCGGGCAGTGGGATATATAGAAGTCCTGGGATGCTTTCAGACCGGATAGTTCCAGGATCTTCCTGACCCTTTTCTCGCAGGTCTTGGGAGGGATGGTGGACTCGATGATCACAAGGTTGCCTTTCTTCAGGTGCGGAACTACCATTTCGCAGGCTGAGATGACATATTTGAGATCCGCCATACGAAACTCTGTGTCAAAAGGTGTGGGTACGGCTACAAGGAATACGTCTGCCTCTTCCACTTTTGCAGAAGCGCGAAAACTCTCTTTTTCCATGGCGCTATCCAGGAGTTCCTGGAAACCATTCTCTTCAAAATGCATCTTTCCTTGCTGCAGGGTGGAAACCACCTTCTCATTAACATCAACACCCACAACTTCAATACCGTTATTCGCAAATAACAGCGCAGTGGGAAGACCGATGTATCCCATACCTAACACACATAGTTTTGTCATTGTACCACCAATAATAAAATCGTCAATTTCCAATCAGTTCTTTGAGCATGATCTCAGCCGCATCCCCATCCCCATAAGGATTCTTCCACCCCTTCCCAACCTGCATCATCTGCTTTACACATAAAATGACGCTCTTCTCACCACATACAACATTCGCCCCCACCTCAACCGTTTCCGGCCTCTCTGTATTATCCCTCAGCGTAACGCATGGCACGCCCAGGATACAGGCTTCCTCCTGCAATCCACCGCTGTCTGTGAGTATCAGCTTTGCAGAGCCTTCAAGCTGCAGAAAGTCGAGATAACCCACGGGGTCGATCACCTGCGTGCCCTCGGGAACCTGAAGCCCGAATTCCCGTATCATCTTCACGGTTCTCGGGTGGGCTGGGAAGAGAATTGGCAGGCTGAATTCTGCATATATTTGCTCAAAGCCTGCAAGTATGCCTGCAAGACGTTCCTTTTTGTCAGTATTTTCTGCCCTGTGGACCGTTGTAAGGAAGTATCCTCTTTCCTCAAGACCGAAACGTTCCAACGTCTTTCTGATTTGCTTTGATATCTCCAGGTTCTGGTACACAGCGTCCACGACAGTATTGCCAGTAACGAAGATCCTCTCCTCTGGAATGCCCTCGGCAAGTAAATATTTCTTTGAGTTCTGCGTGGGTGCAAAAAGGTAATCTGAAATGTGGTCGGCGACGATGCGGTTCGTCTCCTCGGGCATGGTCCTGTCAAAACTACGTAGGCCTGCTTCGATGTGTCCCACCTTGATATGCAGCTTGGAAGCGGCTAACGCGCCGGCCAGCACGGTGTTGGTATCGCCCTGCACCAGCACGACATCCGGAGTGTCTTCCAGAAGGATCCGCTCGATACCGGAGAGCATCTTGCCGGTCTGCTCGCCGTGCATGCCTGAGCCTACATCCAGGTTATACTTTGGAGCAGGCAGCTTTAACTCCTCAAAGAACACGCGGTCCATCTCGAAGGAATAGTGCTGCCCCGTGTGCAGTATATAGAAATCCAGCCCGCACCTCTCGCATTCACGGATCACCGGGCTCATCTTGATTATCTCGGGGCGGGTGCCCAGGATGATGGCTATTCTCATGTATTATCTCCCTTACCAACCAACACCTTCACAGTCTCCCTCACACTCCGCTCCGACTCCCATTCATTCTTCCACCCCATCTCCTTCAGCTTGTCGATGCCCAGCATCATCTTCGGGACATCGCCCTTCCAGCCACGGGAACCGCCGGTATAATTGAACTTAACATCACTAAGCCCCATCTCCTCCACAATGATCTCGCCGATACGTGTAGGATTGGTAGCATCCTCAGAACCGATGTTGAAGATGTTCACCTCGTCGTTACTCTCAGTAACAGCGAACATCATGGCTTCCACGCATTCGCGGACGTGGAGGTAGGATTTGGACTGTTTACCATCACCTAATATCTCAAGTTCGTGAGGGTTCTTTTTTAGTTTGTCGATGAAATCCACGATGATGCCGTGGGTGCCCCGGTCGCCGATGATGTTGGCGAAGCGGAAGATCCAGGAGTGCATGTCGAAGGTGTGGGAGTAGGATGTAATCAGGGCCTCGCAGGCAAGCTTTGAGGCACCGTATAGGGAGATCGGGACAAGGGGGCCGTAGTTCTCGGGGGTGGGGATGATGGTGGCCTCCCCGTAGACAGTGGAGGTGGATGTGAAGGCAAGGTTCTTGACATTGGACTTGCGCATGGCTTCTAAGAGGTTGTAAGTGGCTGTGATGTTCTGGTCGAAATGGACCCTGGTGTCTGTGGCACCCAGGCGCACATCGGGGTTGGCAGCGACGTGGAAGACCAGGTCGATATCCTTGCATGCTGATCCGATTGCATCGGTGTCCAGGAGGTCGCCTTCAATGAATCTGAAGGTAGGGTCCTCCAGGTGGCGGGATATGAAATCCATCCTGCCGGAGCTCATGTTATCAAATACCGTAACCCTGTTGTTCATGCTCACAAGCCTGTCGACCACATGGCTGCCGATAAAGCCGGCGCCGCCTGTAACCAGAATACGAAAGCCTGAAAGACTGCTCACTACCACCATTTTTCAATCACCTGATAAAGAAGGCACATCTTATGCCTGTATAATTATACTTCGTCGGGTAGGTTAAACTCAGGGAACATATTTAAGTTTTCTGAAATTATCTCAAGGAATATTGCAGGGGTGGGTAGTGGAACCGACGCAATCTTATGAAACTAACATCACATGCTCAAGTTTTCACTCATACAAAGAATCGTACTATTAGAGCCAGCCTGACGGGATACATCTTTTGGAAATTCTAAAGTGTATTGTGACTTGCTATTATGTAACGTCAAAAAAGTAATAAAATTTTTGAATACAGATTCGATTTAAATGTTTTGATCTCTCCATAGCAATGTTTCTTTAAGCTTACTTTGGAATAATTGTGGATAAGCTTCTGAAACAGGAATTAAGTGAACAGTTTCTGGATATTTAGGGTCTTCTCCAATGCCTAGACAAATGTACACTTTTTTCCCACTTGTTTTTTCTACTTCTTTATATCTATCCAATTGCCAAGGTTTACAAATTTCACAAACAAGCTGTCCTCTATTGTTTTTAAAGAGGCCGTTTCTATATTTAGCTTCAACCCAGAATTCCTCTTTGGTTCTTTTATCTCTAAAAAGAAAATCGGGATTCATACTTCTTTCTTCAAATCTCTCTTTGTTTGAATCAAAATCTCTTGTCGTTTCAACAAGATCAAATAGCATATCAGTAAATACTTCTTTTGAAACAAAGCTTTCAAATCTACTGCCTTTTATCTCAGGTCTTTTGCTTTTCCCAGTTACATCTTCTAACAAATCTCCAATAAAACCCATTTTTCCACCTCTGCTTATCTAATATTTGGATTCATACAAATAAAATAGTAAAGAACTTATTTTTAATAAAACCACATTAGATTCTAACTATATCAAATTGTGTATTTGTATTTTTCAAAAAAAAAATAAATTGGCAGCATACGCAAAATCGAGACAACTATAACCCCGACTTTTTATGCGGGGATATAGGAAACTCAAAAAAACAGAATCTTTTTTAAAACTATAAAGAATAGTTTGAATTGGAAGGAACACAAACGTTGGGTTTTAGTGAAGCAAATTGAATTGATAAGATTTAAGTAGTAGGATAAAGATAACATAGGGAAATAACATAGTTAAGTAGGATTAAGGATGCTAACAAGTACAATAACCTCAACGAGTGCAGTGTCTTCTGCAGCTGGGGCAATCTCAATGACCACGGGCACAGGATTACCGGAGTATGGTGTACTGGCAGTGATTGCTCTGATCGCATTGCTCTCAGGAAAGGAGATACTTTCCGCATCTGAAAAATGGAACAAGGACCTCAGCCATTCCCTCAATATGGGAATTGGCCCACTGCTTGTTGCTTTTACAGCAATAGTTGTGTTCAAGGTTGCAGATATCATTTATGCATGAAGGCGGGATTTTTCCCTTCATATTGATTTCAATCTGATCTTCAATCTCTTTTTTGTCTGATAAGCTATCTTGAGTTTATACCTTTTAACTTTTGTAATGTCTTATGGTGCTCTTCCAATCAAAGAGATCTGCTATCTTAAACCAGGACGCACATCTGTTCACTGTTGAGATGCCGCTCAGCTAAAGGATCACATATCTTACCAGGAGTTCTCAAAACAGGCCAAGGCCGACTCCAAGGTGGGGAATGAGGCCGAACAGGAAAACATTCGTGAGGCCATGGATCATAGTTATCAAGTAGAGGCTTCTGGTCCTGACATATAGATATCCGATCGCAAGACCTGCAGTTGCGGTCATAAGGACCTCATATATCGTACCATAGCCGGAGTGCATGACACCAAAAAGTGCACTTGCGATCAATAGTGCCGGCCATATCCCCAATGTCTGTTCCAGTCTTGTTTGCAGGATATACCTGAATATGATCTCCTCAATAAGTCCTACAAAAAAGATCATAACAATGGATAATTGCAACAGGCTCATGAATGACAGGTCCGGTATGAGGTAACCAGCTTCAATAATAGCGTATTCTCCCTGCGCAATTGCAAATGCTACAATGACTGCTATAAGAGAATATTTGACCCGGTTCTTCTTCATTTCATCACTTAATCGAAATGAGAATTGGAAATCCTGTGCTTTCAGAACAATGTATATCGGGATGATTAGTGGAGCATAGATGAAGATGAACGTGTACAGGGTCGTTTCAAAGAAGATCGGCATTGATATATTGACAAGCCTTAGAAGAGATAACAGCATCATAGCTTGGTAGACCATTGTGATCTCCCTGTTATGATAATAAATGGAGACGATTGGTAAGCACAGGACAATGCCAACATGCATCCAGATAGAAATAGAGTCCCTACCCGTAAGTAAAAGAAGCTCTGCGAGCATTATGAAAAATGCAGGCATCAGTGTAATTTTTACATCACGCGTCAAGTGTTCTGAGATCTTTGGAATGCTCATGTTTTTTAAATCCAGTTTTGACGATGAAAAGTAATAGAGGTGTTCTTGGCCTTATTGTATTCGACAAAAAACGCAGACCCAACTAAGAACTTATGGTAGTATTTCCAATGAAGATATATACTTTCCCATATAACGATGTCATCTTTACGGGGAAAAGGGCGGTTATAATGGGATAAACCGGAAGGAAGTGGAGCTATACATTAAATGTTTTGTGCATTTGATATCATAGTAGGCGTTTTAACCACATTTTTAGGTTCATATTTTAATATTATAAAATGATTATTATACATAGGATGTTTTAAGTATACGAAATTCAATAGGACACATATTGAAATGCTTTGTTAAAAAGAGGGCTTTTTGTGAGACAACGTATAACACTACCATTTACCTACCCGGGCCACCCATTAAAAGGGTGTGGGATATTTGTCGGTTCGATACTGATCGCACTACTTTTGGTATCCTCAGCAAGTGCTGTTACGAATGTCACCATATCTCCACAGCAACCTGTTGTCGGTGATATGATCGTTATCACGGGTTACTCTGCTGCCAGCAGTACGCTTGCAGCCTACACATCATTCAGTGTGGAAGTACCTGTGAAAGACGGCTTATATGAATATGAACTCAAGAACATCAAAGTGCCTGAGGGAACTGATACTTTCTCTGTGGAAGCTGAGAATGTGTCCAACCTTGAAGTTGCGGTAAAGAAGTTTGGCATACCGTATTCACGCTCAACCACATCAAATTCTTCTGGATTTGCAAGCATTTCACAGTCATATGTGTTACCTTTCACATACAAGGTTTCCATTTCAGGACAAGCTGCAGAAAATGAAGAAAAGGTAGATCTGACCCTCAAAGGTATATCAGAGATAAAGACGGATAAGAACGGCTACTTCACATCCTCATATAAGACAAACACCGTACCAGCCGGTCTGTTCATTGTTGAGATAGATGGAGAGACGTTTGAGATAGAGCTCCTGGAGAAAAAAGCTGCAAAAGCGAAGAGCTCAGGTAAGACAGGCACTGAACTTGCAATCGTTCCGGCTTCCCAGTTAGTCGATAACCAGCAGACAGATACTGAACCTGACACCGGGGATGCTGAGAAAGAGCTAGCTGCAACCCCTGATGATGATATACCGCCGGTGGAGGAGAACCTCTCAGGATTAGTTGATGCACAGCCACAGCCCAGTATATTGCAGCAGATCATAAGTTGGCTTAAGGGTCTTTTCAAATAGACCCATTCCACATTTATCTTTTTTTGATGCGTGGCATTGTATCATTAATTACATGTCTCCAATGTTCAGGCAGACCCTGCCCCCACATAATACAGATGCTGCCTGTCCGGACAATACATGTCCAGCTCATTCTTCATCCTCTGGATAAGATCACAGCAGTACTTTGACGCAAAGCCATAGTATCTCTTGAGCAATTTGCAAAATTCATCTACGGTGATACCATGATACATGAAAGCTTTTAGATCATATACTATACACCTTGCAAGCTCTTCCTCTGATATTGTATCTTTGATCTCGATGTCTTTGATCATTTGGCGCTCACGATAGTTCTCTCCATCAAACAGTATTTCTTTTTTAACACGGAAACGAAGTTCATGGTAGCAAGTTCGGTTTCCGTATGGACAATCGCTTTTTACATACATTTTTGCTCCCGCCAAAAAGTAAAATATTTTAGGGTTTAAACATTTGGTCTGGATATTGATATATACTTATGTTGTCACCCCGGTATCATTTGCACACAGAGCATGTTAGCGACAACATATATAGAGGAACCAAGGGCAGTGAAAGTAATAATTATTATGGGATTTCATCTATGATGTATTCTTCAGTATAGATTACAATCGGTTCCTTTTTAGTAGGTTTGTTTTGTCTTTTCTTATCAGACCCATTAAGCGCATTCTTATTCACTTCATCTGTGGAAGTGAATGCTTCAATGATCACGGACTTGATCATCGCCTTGCCTTCGGATGTCTGGAAATACGATGCATCTACTACAGGAGCACTGTTCTTGAGCTTTTGAGATCTTATCTCGTCATATCTGCCTATGAATTCAGAGAGGGCTTGTGACACGACATCAGATATGCTTGAAAAGTCTTCTGTCTGTACCATTTCTTCAATTCTCTTTTTGATCCATGGGGATACTGTGGAGTTGAGTTGTGCTTTGTTCTTAGTAGTTACCATACTATAACGTGGTATGAACGCTAGATATATATATCTTCATATCCCTATAGCAACGTGTAGATATCGTTATAGGGATGTGACAAATGTTCATGATGACAGTGAACGGAAAACTCTGGAGGAACTATCAGATCCTCATACCGCCGGAAGTGACCGAATCGCTCGGCATACGACCGGGGAATAGTATTCGATTCATAATATTTGATGACGGCAGAGTTGAATTGGTGAAGGTGAATGAATGAAGAGTGAAAAGAACAAGATAAAGGTAAATGTAACTGGCGCGCCTTGCCATGGCAGCCAGAATAATGGTCCGGTTGGAGTGATGACCAATGCCATCTGACTTTGCACGCGAGAAGGCACTGGCCGTCTATAACCAGGCACAGAGGGAAAATTATAGACCCACGTGGTACCCGATAGTTGAAATGGCTCGTAGGGTTAAATTTCTTGCGGGGGCTTGAGCATGGGCTGGTCTAAGAGCGGAGGCTATGCAGG
>NZ_JAUXNK010000001.1 GCF_030682845.1 Methanolobus sp.
GAATTCAATTGGTATTGCAGTGTTTAAGGTAATTCAATAGCGTGGGGATAAGGAGGAAGTAAATTTAGCGAAGTACTGACCTTGGCACGGATGTGACATGCACTAACATTCTTGCCACCTATAGTTACATTGGGAATGATGCTCTTTTGAACGAAAACCGCATTGACGGCTATCTCGAAGATGAGAGTCGCAGTTTTGACTGGATGGTAACATACACAATGGACTTTGAAGTCATATCGGACTGGAAGATCGATTATTCTTATGACTATTCATCTACTTGCTACGAAAATGTAAATGGTACTTTAGTCCCCTACAGGTGTACAAAATCATCATCCGGGAGCGATACAGTAACTCTCGTGAAATCAGGTAAAGCATCCCACACCCAAACAGAGACCGAGAACATCACCGTCGTCTACCACCAGTACCTCCCCTCCGGCGGCTATTCCGGTGTCATCCGCAACTACAGTCCCGGCAGTTCCTATGATTACCGCAACACCACAGTTTCTGTGAATGGCCTGGAAAGGCCCGACAAGGACTGCTCGGACGCCGCCGACAAGTATCGCGGCCAATACATAACTCTGAGCATGACATCCATCCAGAGCCAGTATCTCATTTATCCCGACGGGAAGGAACTCTCCGCTGAAAAGGTCTATTGCGATATTCCAGACTGGCTGCACAGGGTCATGGCCGGGGAGATTAAAGCCATGTTTGATTCCATCAACCAGGAGAACCCCACACGGGAAGTACCCCTGCTCGGCGGGAACCTTGGCAAGGACCCCACTCTGCTCATCCAGGATGCAGCTCTTGATATCGTTGCAGAGATGGACGATCCCATCACGAAGGAATCCTTTGCACAGCAGGACCAGCACTTCACGGGCACCATGTACACAACAAGCAGTGACGCCTCCCGCGCCATAGCCAGGAGCGAAGCCTACGACCAGCTTCTGAAGTATATTGTAGAGCGCAACCAAAACGATACTTCGGCTTTCGGAGCCTACGTGGATGAGGCCTTCAGCAAAAAGCAAGGTTCATCCCTGTCCCTCCTGCTGGGCGGCGATTCTTCTCTCCTCTTCAACAACCCCGCCATGCAGAAAGCCTCCACCGCCCTTGCCATGGAGATGGACGTTATCGGCACCATGACCATTACAGGCAACCCCCACAGCAAGTACAACTGGACCGAGAACATGACACTACTCATCGACCAGTATCCAGACTATCTTTATCATGACCCGGAGTTTGATCTGCAGGGGCAGTATGAGTGGAGGGATGAAGGCACAGGATTGGTAGTCTATCCATTAGGTGTACGCAATGTCTGTGTATTCTCTACCGGCATAGGTGCTGATATCGCAGATATTCTTAAAGATAGCATGGAACCCCTGAAAGATTCCATCTCCCAATCCATGAGTCAGAGTATTTCCGAGATGAACACAGAGGTAAATTCACTGATAGAGGATATTGGTTCAGAGAACGCAGCACTTATCGCTAATGGCACATCCGCAGACACTACTCTTATCCAGGAGAACCGCACAAGGCTGATGACTAATTACAGTGCCAGCATCCGGCAACAGGTTCCGGGCATGGTTGCTGATGAAGTTGCGAATGACCCTGTGCTGGGTACACTCATCAGTAAATCTGAGGTTCACTCGATAACCGAAGCTTATCTCAACACCCTTTCTGATGATGAACTTGTCAGCATGGTTGCCAATAATACTCTTCAGGAAGAGATACTTTTCAGAGTCCACACGAATATAGTTTCAGAGAACCCTTCGATAAGCAGTGATGAGATGGAAGCTATTATGTACCGCCTCGAGGCTGACATGAGGATAGGTGTTACAAACGGAGTGTCTGAGGCGATAATCCTCAGCCAGGCTGTCATTGATGAGTGCTTCGCAAATATTAACGGCGAATTGCAGAAAATGCTTGACGATTCCACTGAGAAACTCACTGGACAGCTAGCCGAGAAGATGGAGCAGAGGCTGCAGAGGGCGATGAAGTATGTACCTTGTGGGTTGCCGGTGCTGCCGCCAAATTGGGTATGTACTATGAATGTGTGGGAATATGATGTTAAAGGAGCTTATATGACATTCAAGGTTATTGATAATGACAATGAGTGTATGTTCAATCCATATCTGGGACATGAACCGCAGGTGTATGTGAGAAAAGATGAGGAAATTTATCATCCTACTAAAAATGATGAAAATGGAAGTTTGATTGTAATTGGACGTAATCGACCAATTAGTTTGAAATTTTCAGGTTATGCGGCAACGGTAGTGGGGCCAGGTCCAAAAGGAGTTGGGGATAAAGTAGGGGAAAGAGATGAAAGATCAACTGCTTATGATTATTTTGAATCACAGTTCTGAGGAAACAATATGAATTACAAATTTGCTTTGGTATGCCTTATGTGTTTAATTATACTGTTGTCAACTCCAGCATCATCAAAAAGCCAATATGTCAATATTGAATACTTTTATAATGGTCATTTAATTACTGATTCAGATTCTCCTAAAACTCCAAAACCGCTCTTGAAAATTGGAGAACCGTTCAAACTGAGATTTGAAGTAACCTGTTACAAAAGAAACTTTTTGTCTGTAATGTTAACTTCGATTGGTGAAGATGATTTTGACATAATAGAAGGACCCACATTAAATCTAGGAGAGGGCACGCGTGGAATTATAGAAGCAAATGAAACAAGAGTTTTTGAATGGATAGTGACCCCGAATGAAGAATGGGCAGGTGGAAGTGCACCTATTGACTTTTACTATCAAATGACAGACCTGGATACCAAAAGGACAATTATTAGTAGTAGATTCACCGCCGCCTACGTCACCATTTCCAACGAATACTACGAGCCACCAGCAACCACTAAGCCTGGCGCACAGTCTTCTAGTGACACTTCCTCGCCCGCTCTTCCTGCATTCACACTGCTCGGAGCATTGATGACGATGTATATGGTGTATGTGCTGAAGAAAAAATAAACACTTTTACAGGGGGACCCTCGAAAATAGATTATTCCTGGGTCCTTCTGGCTTATGCCAAAATGTGGCTGAAGAGTATCATTTTCCGTAAGATATAATGCCTTTCTGCTCTTCAAAGAGTCTTGAGTTCCAGAGGCCGTAATAGTTGCTGACCTCATCCATGATATCCCTTGCTATCAATACATGGTCTTCCTCGAGTTTCCAGGAGTCCCATTGTCTTTCTATGGAGATCTCTTCGGAATCGCATTTTCTGGCTTCAGTGGATCTGATCTTTCCGTCGGTCAAAAAAGAATCGGTGCAGTTGAAGACTTTCACCATTATCTTGACTTTACCCATATAGCTGATCTTTGAATAGAAGGACGCTGTGAACCTGATGGTCTGCAATAGGTTACATGCAAGCGAATCGTCGTCCAGTTCCTTACTACCTTCGGGCTTATAGGAACCGCATCTTTTCATCGAATGGACGACTCCGTTCCTGTGAATTTCTACCTTGTTGACGGAGTCCTTGTTCTGCAGATAGTGCTCGTCATCCCATTTGATGCCGAACTTTGAAGGCATGACAGGACCGCTCAGGTAATCTGTGCAGCCACTCGTCCTGTTGGAGTGCAGGTCAGTGAGCCCATGTCCGAAATCAGGGGAGGGGTCGAACATCTGGCCATCGATCTTCAGGGGGGTTATGATCACATGTCCCTCCATCCCGTTGAGCTGAATCTCATGGGGGATCCTGTTCTGGCTAAGGAATATGGCTTCCTCCACATATCGGTCTAGCTTGCTCATGCCGAAAAAGCGTGACTGGTACAGCCATTCGATCTCATTCTCATCCATGGGAGTGGCAGAGAAGTTGTACCTCTTGTAGTATTTCTTGTCATGGTTGTTGTAGTAGGGCTTGTTCTGCCCCTCCGGTATCTGGACCACGAGTATTATCCTGTCTGTATCCGGGATAGGTATCTTCTTCATCTGGACGCTGACCCTTGGCACGATATTGCTCAGGATTATCTGCTCCAGCCTTTCAGTATTTGTATCCCGGTCAATGCCTTTGATATATTCGGGATGTCCGCCTTTACCGGTTTCTGCAATCCCGTAGACAAGGTAGCCCCCCTTGGTGTTTGAAAAAGCGGTGACCTGTTTAATGATACTGGTATCATTGAGTTCCTGTTTGTAGTCTAGGAGCATGGATTCATCTATCTTCTCATAGCTCAGTTCCTGAATATCATCATAGGTGACATCAGAAAGTAATTTGTCAAACAACATATTGCATCAGCAGGTTCCGTGATTCATCAAACTTGTCAGTTTAAAGTGAATCAGCAACCTGATAAACCTTTTGGGCTTTTCATGATGCTTAAGACTCTTAAAAGGAAGATGATCACAACATGCCGGCATTCACCCTGATCATTCTATCGTCTCCGCTGACAGGAAGCCCTCTGCCATCCTGATTGCTCGTGAGGATATACAGGTTGCCGTCAGGTCCGGCCACGACATCCCTCAGTCTTCCGAAATCCCCATTGAAATGTTCCTGCAGTTCCACGGAATCCAGGTCCTCATCCGGACCGACGGAGACTTCATACAGGCTCTGGCCCCGAAGTCCTGCAAAAAAAACAGAACCATTAAGGTACGCAGCCCCGGATGGAGCCCAAGTACGCATGCCACTGTGAATGACAGGTGATTCCATGTTAGAGGCTGTGTCATCACCGGTTATTTCAGGCCATCCGTAATTATTCCCGGCTTCGATCAGGTTTAACTCATCCCTGGCAGTGGGACCGTGTTCTGTCGCCCACAATCTTCCCTGTTCGTCCCATGCAAGTCCCTGTGGGTTGCGGTGGCCAAGAGTATAGACAGGCGAATCCTGGAATGGGTTATCTTCCGGGATATCACCTTCATCAGTTACACGCAGTATCTTTCCTGCAAGGGAACCAGGGTCTTGGGAAAGGGATGATTCACCTGCATCTCCGGTGGTAATGTACAGAAGACCGTCAGGCCCAAAGCTGATCCTGCCCCCGTTATGATTGCCACCTCCTGGAATACCGTCTATGATCACTTGTGCATCGGCCAGTTGCCTGTTCTCTTCGGTGTACCTAACCACTTTGTTGTATAGACGGCTGTCTTCCCTATAAGTATAATATACATAGATGAAATGATTATCTTCAAAATAAGGGTGCACAGTTATGCCAAGCAACCCACCCTCACCGTTATGTGCCACCTCATCTATCGTTAACATAGGCTCGGGAAGCAGACCTTCCTCAGCATCTATGAGGCGAACTCTCCCGGGCCTTTCTGTGAGAATGATACTGCCGTCGGGAAGGAAATCCAGTGACCAGGGAATCTCAAGGTCATCTGCAACAAGCGATGCCAGAGGATAATCCTCACCGGGCTCGGAGGAAAAGTTATTGGCCTAGGGAAGGTCCGTTTCTCTCTGGGTACCGAGGCAACCACAAGCAAGTATGATGACAAACAAAAGAGCAGCCGCACGCAGCATAAAAGATGAAAAAGCTTTGCTCTATGACCTGACCTTCAATACAATTTCCCCAATATAAAAAAGTCGTCACCATATATAAAATATCTATATCAGCACAATGAATTCGGGGATGAGCAAAAGGTTTTTGAGACATAAGGACGAGGTCTTGCCGGATATAAAGATTAGATTGCCATTGTAATGATGTTAAAGGCGAATGCAATTTATTGATTAACTCTATGTCCTGAACAACGGAGCTTTTTCATAATGGATGTCCCTGAACTCATCAACAGACTCAAAGCATCAGGAAGATATGAAGGGCAGATAGTACATGTAGAGAAAATACCTGTCAGGGAACCTGTTCACAGCTCCCTTGAACTCGAACCCTTAGTAAGTTATGCATTGGGCGAGAAGGGAATCAGACAACTCTATACCCATCAGGCCGAAGCTGTGACAAAGGTGCGTGAAGGGAGGGACATTGTACTGTCCACCAGCACGGCCAGCGGTAAGTCCCTGTGTTATATGCTTCCAATATTTGAAACGCTGCTTGATGATCCGAAGGCAACTGCGCTGTACCTTTCTCCACTCAACGCCCTGGTGAACGACCAGCTTCAGACATTCAGAGATTTCAGTGATATGATAGGACTGGACATCAGGATAGACAAATTCATCGGCACGATGACACAGGCAGAAAAGAGTTCCGTGAAATATGGGAATCCTCGCATACTATTTACCAATCCGGACATGCTTCACATGAGTTTCCTTGCATGGAAGCACCATTGGAGGGGATTCCTGTCAAACCTGAAGTTCATAGTCCTGGATGAAAGTCATTCATATAGCGGGGTGATGGGCAGCCATATGGCAAACCTGCTCAGGAGGTTTAACCGGGTGTGTGAGCTGTATGGGTCAAGCTCTCAGTATATCTGCTGCACCGCAACCATCGGGAATCCGGGGGAACACACATCGGCCCTGATAGGAAAGGAGGTATGTCTTGTAGACAGCGACAGCTCCGGCAGGGGAGCGCAGAGTTTCATCTTCTGGAATCCTCCCATGTACGAGAAGTCACGCAACTTCACTATCCGTAAGTCCAGTTTTGGCGAGACAGTGGAACTTTTCACTAACTTTGTCCAGAGCGGTTTCCAGACAATTGCATTTGCCAGGTCCCGGCAGAAAGTGGAACGGATGTATGTCGAGTCCAGGAACATACTTGCCGGCAGAGGGATCAGGAAGACCATTAGTTCCTACAGGGGCGGGTATCAGAGACATGAGCGCGAGGCTATTGAGAAAGGGCTTTCAGGCGGGGAAATCGATGGTGTGATCTCCACGAATGCCCTTGAAATGGGTATCGACATTGGTGGGCTTGATGCCTGCATAATGGACGGTTTTCCGGGCACTATAATGAGTGCCAGGCAGCAGGCGGGCAGGGCGGGCCGCGGGAGCCGGGAAAGCATTGTGGTCCTTGTAGCGGATTCGAATGCTCTTGACCAGTATTATATGCGTAATCCTAAGGATTTCTTCAGAAGGAACTGCGAAGAGGCAGTCATCAACGTGTCCAACCGCTACATCCAGGCCGGACATCTGTTATGCGCTGCCATGGAAGTACCTCTGAAGGCTGAAGATGCCCGGCATTTCGGCAGTGAGTATGAGGCTATTGTAAGAGTGCTTGAAGAGGAAGGACTGCTCGGTGGTTTAGATGCTAAACAATGTCTTGATCCGGATCCTCACATGAAGGTTTCCATCCGTGATATCGACAGTGACTCTTATACCATGATCTACAAGCTCACCAGGCAGCCCCTGGAAAGGGATATGACCAAGCTTCAGGCCTACAGGGAAGCTTTTGAAGGTGCTGTCTACATCAATAAAGGAGTGCCCTATTGTGTCACAAAACAGGACCATGAGAAAAAGCAGATCCTTGTTGAACAGGCGCAGGACGGATACTACACGCGTTCTATGGTGTCCTCGGATATTGTGATCAAAGACACTGTTCACAACAAGATCCTCCCCACCTGTAAGGATGTTAAGGTTGGTTTCGGGGATGTGGATGTAACACAGCAGGTAACCGGGTATAAAAAGGTCCGGCAGCGCACCGATGATGACCTCGGGCAATATTCCCTGCAGATGCCAAAGTTCACCCTCAGCACGGAAGCTCTCTGGCTGGAGATGCCTGTTCAGTTTGCCCAGGCAGTGGAAACACATGGCTGTGACTTTGCAGGCGGCATCCATGCTATCGAGCATGCAATTATCGGGATGTATCCCCTGCATCTGCTTGCCGACAGGAACGACGTTGGTGGAGTGTCAGCCACCGAGCACCCGGATCTTGCAGGCAAAAGCGGGATATTCGTGTACGATGGCCATCAAGGTGGGGTCGGGTATGCTGAGAGCGGGTATGGGAAGATCGTGGAGATGCTTGAGGTCACCCTGCGGTCTATCGAGAGCTGTCCATGCTCCAAAGGCTGCCCCTCTTGTATCCAGTCCCCAAAATGCGGGAACAATAACAATCCACTGGACAAGGATGCTGCCATCATTATGCTCAGGAAGATGCTTGGGAAGCCCGAGTATATCCCACAGAAGAAAAAGAAGAATATGAAACCCAGGGAGCATCAGGTGTCACCAGCCATCGAGAGATCGAGGGAAAAACCCTTTGATACCTTAAGCGCTCTTGAGAGGGTAAGACGTAAGCTCCGGCAAAGGAGTAACAGAAGCGCAGCAGAATGGATCAAGGAAGGGATCACAGCGGGAAAGGAGAAGAAAGATCATGTCGCTGCCTATGAGTGTTTTGAAGCCGCTTTGCAGCTTGAGCCCGATAACGGTCTTGCTCTAATGAACAAGGGCATAACATGCATTCACCTGCGCAGGTACCAGATCGCCCTTGAATGCTTCAACCAACTTATTGCCACGGGACGCCGACAGAGTTCGGTCTGGGTTCAGAAGGGTATTGCATTGTACTATCTCGGAGATCACCGGAATGCTATCGCAGCCTACGATGAGGCGTTGAAAATAAATCCAGAGGATAAAAAAGTAATAAGATACAGGGAAATGGCACAGGGAAAAGTATAGGATGGAAATATGCTTTCAAGGGCTCGAGTTTCCTCTTCTACCTCCCCAAACCGATGTCCACGGGTTGAGGTCAAAAAATGTTCAGTTTCCTTATCTACGCTTCAATGACCTTTATATTGAAATTTAAAGCCTTACCTGCAAGGGGATGATTCATATCAAGTGTGACCTGTTCGTCGCCGACCTCAGCTACCTTTGCAGGTATTTCCTGTCCATCATGGGTTTTAACCAGTAACATCATTCCCTCCTGGATCTCCATGTCTGAACGAATGACCGTTCTTGGAATCTGTTGTGTAAGGGCTTCATCATACTCACCATAAGCTTCTGATGGTTCGATCCTGAACTCCTTCTCTTGCCCTTCTTCCATGCCTCTTACAGCTTCCTCAAAACCCGTTATGACCTGGCCCGCACCGACGGTAAACTGGAGAGGTTCTCGCTCATCTGAACAATCGAACACAGAACCATCATCCAAGGTACCGGTGTAATCTATCTTTATTAATGATTGCAGTGATGCATGCTTTAAACATCAATCTGCCTCTCACACCCCTACCCTGTCTGATGTTCGCTACAATCACTTCTAGCAACACCAGTTCGCAAGTAATACAAATGCATCAACTCATCAAAAAAAACCCTATCCTTGTGCTCTGTGTGACCCTAAGAGGTACATACTAATCTTGCTGAACTGCACATATAAGAATTATGTTTACTAGCAAGTTATCGACTGACCCTTTATAGGTATCACATGATGCCTGCATGCAACTTCCAACTATTCCACGCACAAGCATTATCCACTGCAATATTCTTAAGTTTATCAAAAACATATTTGAATAAATTATTTATCTGAGAAAATATATTATATATTATGAGTTTAACCTCGTTTTTAAAAGAACCTGAAGTCAAGAGGCTTTTTACAGATGAACCTATTTCACAATTTCTCCGAACCCTCTTTTCCAGCACATCATAAAGCATGCAATATCTAAGAATCCTTTGAAAACGATGTTAAGTCTTTCATATCTGGTTGTTAATCTTCTAAATCCCATCTTCAACCATGCAAA
>NZ_JAUXNK010000008.1 GCF_030682845.1 Methanolobus sp.
TACCGGGTGGTGTTCAGCCATTTCATGTCCTTCCAGGCATCACTGTAGATGGTTATCCCGGTCGATCTCCCGTATTGTATCTCGTGGACCTCATCGAGAACTGCGTTGTGGATATGGGATATGTTCTTGAGCACCTGCTCAGCTGTGGTATTTGGCCTGCTGCTGGAGGCCATCATCAGTGCCACAAGTTTCTGATACGTGAGTGCAGTACCATCGCATGTTCTGTGCTCATGGAGTATCTGTGTGACAGGACACGAGTAGTAGTTCTCACATTCAGGGCAACTCTCTGCAAGGGGCAGGATCGGCAGCTTATGAAGGTCAGGATACTTCTCACACAGCTCCTGATTCTTCAGGCAGGCGTGGTTGGAGGGTATCCGGATAACATTGCAGGTATCCCTGTCAGAATATTTGATGGAATCCTCTATAACGGTCTTGTCGGCAATCTTATTAGTCGGGACGACGACTAGAAAACGTTCCTCCCGGTTCAAGGACTCGGCCACCAGTGCTGTCGTACAACCGGCACGTGTGGTCTTATAGACTATGTACAGTCCCTCCGGATATGCATTTAGTAGATTATATGCTGTTGCAATGCGTCTGTCCTGATTCGTGCGAGGAACGATAAGAGGGGTCTGGAACGGTGATGCCGGGGTGGTACTTGACATCACGTTCTACCCCCTCGCGATCTTTCACGTTTACGTTTGATGTTATCACCTCACTGAGAGGAACAGAACTTGCCATTCACCAGATAGTTTCTAACCGCCTGTGCTATCTCGTTGTACCGGGCCACACTGTCACTGTCCTTCGGTGCTTCAAGGACGTGGAATGCAAAACATCCTCTGTTGTCTACCTTGAACGCTTGCAGCACACAGATAGTCCTGTCGTCGCTTTCTTCGAACATCTTCCTGAATTGATATGTCTTTTTGCAGAACGCGACAGCTGGCATGAGCCCAAGCAACTCAAATCCAGCATTTTCTTTTGTTCCAGGTCTGTACAACTTATATTCTATGAACCTGAAAACATCCGGGTGTCCGTACAACACGGCCCACCCGGCTTTCAGCTTATCACGTGCCATATCTGCAACTTCATCGGTCTGCAACATCACTACGCTTGCACCCATTTCGTCACCTCCGTTGCAGTTGTTTTTATCCTTTCACACCCATCCCTTTCGATCTCTACACACACAACAGAGGTCATGCCTGCACCTCCACACCATTGCTGCTGATCTTCATGTCCGCTATCTTTGTTCTGTGACCCACGGACCTGCTCCGGAACGCACTGATACGGATGTTGGTGTATGCAGGCTTGCGGTCCACGATCTCTGTCTTCCAGATCTCCTTGGCTGCAAACTGGCTTTTATCACCGAAGGGCCGGAGTATATGCCCGGGTTCTTTGTTGAACTCGCTCTCCGGCTGGTTCGTAACGACCACAACACCGCTGTTCAGGTATGCCCAGCCCTTGAGGTCCCCGAAGATAGCGATAAGCTTTAGCAGAGCATCGCCTTTCTGCTTCATGTTCATCCTGGCATATGCGGTCAGCACCGGGAACCCGATTGAGTCAATGATCACAACATCCACTTTCGGGAGCTTCTGTACGATCCTGTCGATCTCATCGATGATGGGGGTGTACTTGTACTCGCATCCTTTCAGGTACTTGATGTCAGTCTCTGTCAGGTTCCTCTCGGTATCCAGATAGAACACCTTCTTCCCAGAGGCAATAGCCTCCTTTGCAACGGCCATGGCGAACTTTGACTTGCCAGATCCCGTATCTCCGAACACTTCAAGGACATCGTTCCCGACATATCCATGGATGAGGGCCAGTAGATGTGTCGTTGTAGCGTCATTTTCATAAGATGTTGATGCATTCTGTTCAGTGGTGGGCTCTTGTGGACAATCCTCCTTGCTTTGGTCGGCTATTGGTTCGTCTTCATGGGGTCCACCACTTTGTTCACATGAACTTTCTACAAGCATCTTGAGCTCTGTGAGTGTTTGGTCTTCAGGCACATCGTATTCCCGATGATCTTCGACCCATTTGAAAACCTCGTTCTTCTTGAAGTCCACACCCCAGAACACGAACTCGCCCGGGTTGGTACTGGCTTTTTTCCACACATCAGTGCCGTTGAGGGTGTTATATCCCCTCATATTAAGTATGGGAACAAGTGTTTCTTTGTCAAGTCTCATGTTTTCAAACCTCAATACAGTCCATGTGCCTCTCTCATTTCCTGATCAGAATGCATATAGTTCTCAAAACGGCGCTTCAAGCCGTCAATTTCGACTTCAAGGCAGCTTATTTTTAGAGACAGCTCTGCAAGCATGTCAAGGTCATCCTGCGGATACTCGGGCATTATTTCACCCTGGGTTGTCATCACTGAGCACCTCTCTTCAGGATCTCATTAATTGCAGTCATTACTTCCTCAACGCCTCTGGAAACATCTGCATGTATCAGTTCCCGGATCTCATCACCGCTCTCCAGTCTTCTGGATATCGTGACCTGTGCATTTGGCTTGATATTACCTTTTGAATCGATCTCTGCACCGATCTTTGTTGATATCTCGTAGCCCTGAGTGTAGACTATGCGCGTTTCAGAACCCATCTTTGATGTTGGATTTGGGAGTATGTCGTCCATCAGGTATTCCTC
The DNA here is from genome assembly GCF_030682845.1 of Methanolobus sp. GTDB lineage: Archaea > Halobacteriota > Methanosarcinia > Methanosarcinales > Methanosarcinaceae > Methanolobus. The sequence goes on from NZ_JAUXNK010000008.1 coordinate 2,635, forward strand.
CTGAGATCCTTTACAACAATGGGCACCATCCCTGCCTGTGACCATCCTATCCGGGTCACATTCTTGCATGATGCAAGCTCTGCGGTTGCGACCATGTTCACAAATCTGGAGGCTCTGCCGGTTATGACCGCAAATACCTCGTTCTCTCCAGAGACCTTGCTTCGGACCCACTGCTGGATCCTGGTCACGTCCGCAGCACCGATGTGTTTCAGGGGGTCGTCCTTCGTGTAACCTATTCCTGTTGGCAATCGGTCGAAATCGATGTATACTTCAACTTCTTCTGTCATTTCATTCACTTCCTTTCGGTTGTATCTTAAATGCCTGCAGCATATGTTTTCTGCAGGCCAATGCTCCGGCCGGGGCTCGAACCCGGAAATGACCCAGACGTCCCGGAGTGGATGGAGGAGGTGACCTTTAGGGTCTGACCTCCTTATCGCATTCCGGGCAGTAGATGGGGCGGTTCTTACACTGCCAGTCAACCTCGAAAATGTGCCCGCATTGGTCGCATATGCACTCGGCCACGATCCTTGTGCGTGCAAGCGGCATGCTGTTGATGGTCATGCTGCAGCCTCGTGAGATCTCGCATCGTTCATCCTGTTCAGGTCCTCACAATAATACTCGGCCATCTTTTCAGGAGATATCTCACGTGTATGCTCATGCCCGCATTCAGAGCATTTCCACCAGGACCGGGCACCAAGCTTTGTAGTGACCCCGGCCTCAATGCATGTTGATGTCTCTTTGTGGCATCCTGGGCACTGACCTACCCGGTCCAATGTGGATCTGCAGACATCCATGGCATGATTGAACCTGCGCACCCTGTGGCCTTCACCCAGCCAGTATCGGTCCTTTGTAGACCCGATCGGCCGGCCTGCATAGCCTCCGCTCTTAGACCAGCCCATGCTCAAACCCCGCAAGGAATTTAACCATATGAGCCATTTCAACTATCGGGCACCATATGGGAAGAGCAGCATACTTGTCCCATTCTGCAGGTGCCTGGTTATAGACGGCCAGTGCCTTCTCGCGTGCAAAGTCAGATGGCATTGGTCATCACTCCCATACCCGCCATTATTTTGGCTGCCCTGGCAAGCATCTGCTGGCTGGGTGTTCCGTTCTCCCATTGTTCGATGCGATATGGTTTCTGTTCGATGAACTGGCGTGCCTGCTCTTCAATTGGAAGTTGGTTCATGATCCCACCGCCAGATCTTCCAGTATTGGCAAGTCTTCTGCGGCTGTTTGATCATCGGTCTCTCTTCTCATTTGCATCTGTATTCCTCTTTCTTCTTTGATCGCCTGAATTCCCCTGCGCATCGCACCTCTCCCTGCATCACTTACATTTGTGAAAATGCCATGTTTTACAAGCTCAGAGAGATCTTCTTTGTCAGCACGCGCAAGACGTATACTAGTGGGGTAGTTCTCACTCATATTATAACTCCTTACTTTAGTCGTACCATTGCACCATTATTCAAGAACTTCATGTTATTTATATGTTTGTATTTTGGCCTTACTATTGCCGTAACAAAACATATATATCTGATTACTACTTAGTAACTACCATGGTAGTTAAAAGAAATAAAGAAAAGGTATCAATAGCCATGAGCTCATATCTACTGAATAAGGCAAAAGAGCTTGTTCAAGCCGATGAGTTTGGCTCGGTCTCTGATGTTATCTCAACCGCCGTGTCTCAGTTCATATTTATGCATGATCAAGCACAACGTGATGATAAACTGCAGTTTCCTTCAGTGTCTGACTATGTAACAGATGCAGGGGAATTGATAGAAAATATGATCAACGAGTATCTGAGAAGCCCAGAAGGTAAGGCCATCATCAGATCGATCATCCGCGAGTCTCTCACTCCACATAATGAATCTCTAAAAAAGAAACCGGTTGTAATCTATACTGAAGAATATACCACCAATGAACTTCCCTAATAAGCATTACTTTCACCGGACTTTAATTCTCTATATATGGTATAGTCAACATGTCCCAGCATAAACAATACTGGGATGATACCATAACCATATTTCTTAATTTCCAGACCAAATGTTCAAGGTGCGCAGATACGCATCCTGCTAAAGTTGAAATTACCGAAGAAGAGCTAGTGGATCTGTTCAAGGCATGGTTCTCCGGTCTCAAAGGGGATCTGGAGATCTATCGTCATGAACAGATCTTAATGGTAACCACTAACCAGAAAGTAATTCGAAACTACGAGAGATTAGTAGGCGGTGATATTCAGATCGCTAGCTTCATCGACTGATCATAATACTTTCACTCTACTAAGCTCAATCGTTTATTAAAATAGTATCTTATTGTACTTCCCTGGTAGGAATGAAAATGTATGTAAAAAGTAATTGTCCATACGGAAAGCGAACATGCTATCACGACGTTTGTTTCCGTATTAAAAAAGAGGTACTGTTTGATGGTAAAGGGTACAGAGAGTACCAAACTATCACGCATATAGAGGTCACAGATACGACATCCAAGGAAGAACTTGCCCAGCGCATCATAAATGAACTCCGGGGGGACATTTACAACGGAATGTCTACCAACGAACTCTGCAAGATCCTCAAGGAGAAGTTCGGTGTCCTGGAACAGTATTGCTGTGATCTAGTGCAGCAGTTGAAGATCGAGCTGGATATGTACTGTCCGGATAGGCAGCATCTGTATTATGTGGAGGCAAGGTCTCCATTAATTGATTGATATTTAATACATAGTATTGCAATCATAGATGGAAGAACTTGTTAACAGAATTTCTTGTTAAATATGGGGATTTCCCAAGTTACAAATGAGCAAGTATGATTGTTGCAAATCTAGGATGATACAATGTGTAATGTTACGATTACCCAACAAAACTGTGGCACAGGCCAATATCAAGAGCTAAGGGTATCTTTTGGTGATCTCGAAAACTGCCAGTTAAAATGTCCTTTTTGCTTTACTTTAGGTCAGAAGCGTTCAAAAGATTCTCTTTCGGATCTAGGTGAAGTTGATATATCTAAAGTAAAGACTATAAGATTCACTGGAGGAGAACCGCTTTACCATCAAGAACAGATTGATGGAATAATAAGAGAACTCAAATTAATTGAAAAAAAGAATCCCCCGGGTTTGGATCTGGTAATTCTCCAAACAAATGCAATCTCCGTAAGTAATATCAATCTTAAAGAGTTATTTGAAATAGAATTGCCTATTCTCTTTGAAGTGTCGATCAAAGGCACTAATATCAAAGAATTTGAACTTTTAACATTTGAAAGCCGGATTGATGCAAAAAGTGCTCAGTACTTTATGGAAAAACAGTTTAAAGGCTATGAGATTATATCAAATGTCTGTAAGCCAAAGAAGAACATTTCGGTCCTAGCAAGATTAGGCATATTTCACAGTAGCGTTACCAAGCCAACTTTCAAATTTATAGATTCTACAACCCATGAATTAATGTTTAATCCGGATAACTGGGATAAACGGTTTTTAAACATTCACAATGATCAAAATAGGATATGGAGTGACCTATTTGATAGGAAAGTACTTATAGAAAAAATAAAGACTCCGGGGGATGGCTCTCCTAATATGGGGATAAGATATCGCCAGGTTATTGAAAAATTAAAGTCAATTGGAATACTGGAAGAGAACAAATCATCTCTTCCCCAAATCTATCACGAAAAGTATCTCTACGAAAAAGGGAATGACGTGTATTCTAAAATTGCAGCACAATTAGCAAGTAATTGATCTATCCTAACAATGTCAGCGGCGTTATAGGGAATAAAGGACATATAAACGTTACCTGCAAAGAAAAAAGTAAATTACAGGACGAAAATTTACTAAATGGTCAAAGTGAGATGAGAGGTAGCAAAATTTGAGTATGAGTTCGCAACCTATGTTGAGAAGTTCAAATCTTTACCGGATTTAATGATAAAAGTACATCATTCTCATGGGCAGTCCTTTTGAATCGATTTCTGGAGACAAAGGAATAGATCTTAATCCGCACTCACATCCTAGTTTTGCTGTTAATGCGGCCACCAATGCATCAAGAATATCATCTTTTGCAACATCTTTTCCTTTAAATTTAGACAACGCCTGATTTACTATTTCATCAGTGCCTGAGTATATATTTCTTAAAACTTCAATGCGTTCCTTAAAGCCTTCTGACGTCTTCTTTGAAAAAACCATTGGCTTACCTGAAAGCATGTAAAAGCATAATTCAGGATGTATTTCCAAAACAGTGGATTGTGCTTCCACATTTTCGCTTAAAAATAGATCCACCTCACGTATTTTAGGTGCAATTGCAAAACTTTGTTTTGATAATCCTTTACTGGTATATTTTCGATTGATTTCAGAAGCACGTTCGTAAGAAAGTTCATAAGCAGCCTGTCTACATGGAGCATTAAAAACACTACTTCCTCTTGGTTGGCCTAGTTTCTTTCGAGCGTCTCTGTCGCATTGTCTCCCCAACTCGTCTTCTCTTAAACCAATTGGAGTGTCAATGAGGATATGTGAGGCGTCTCGATACCTATCCCAAATAGCTGAGATGTTTGGATACAAACCGATATCAAATTCTTCTTCACTTAATAATTGAATTGCAAACCACCCAGATGAACAACCATCAACTCCTACTACATTCATCTTTACCATCCCTTCAATAGATGCTGTTTTTTCTCATGGCTATCAAGAACCTTTGCACAGGATTCCCAATCAATAGGGACCGGCTTATTGTACCTTATTTCAAAAGGATGTCTTTCGGGTATTCCATCAATGGTCTTCTTTACATCTTCTTTTTTATCCAATGCAACATTTACCCACACATCCTCAAGTACATCTGGAATCTGTCCAAAGAGCGAGTTGATCTTTTCAAGTCTGTCTGAAAGGAGTTCATGCACCCTGTCCTCTACTGAGCCTTTATAGCGCATATTGTAGATCCACACATCATCATAGACCTGACCAATGCGCTGTATCCTTCCTTTTCTTTGTTCAAGCCTTGTAGGGTTCCATGGCAAGTCAAGGTTAATGAGCGTACCAAGTGTTTGCAGGTTCAGACCCTCACTGGCTGCATCTGTTCCCAACAACAGTTTGATTGTGCCTTTGCGAACAAGTGTTTTGATCTCTTCACGTGATGCACGCCTGAAGGTGCCATTTTCTATGATTCCGGAGCGATTGCTTCCTGCATATATGCCGATTTTCTCATCAACCAATTCTCCCTTCAGTTTGTCAGCAAGCCACTGTATCGAGTCATAGTATTGTGAAAATACTATGCAGCCTCGTTCAAGCCATCTGTCGTTCCTCAGAATATTCAGAACCTTTTCATACTTTGGATCAGTGTCCATATGTTCTTCAATTATCTCGGAGAATCTGGTCAAGAGGCTTCTTTCTTCTTCCGACATGTTTTCAAAGAGCTCACTTCTCTGGACATCTTCTTCCTCTTCTTCACCGTCAAATTCCACTTCCTTGCGAACTCCAAGCATTTTATTTGCCGTGACCTTTCCTGCGTATAATGAGCTTCCAACACGTCTGAGGAGAAGAGTCTTTAGGAAACCTGTGCCTTTTGCCCTTTGGCTGAGTAACTGACAGAACTCTTCCGCAGCTTTGTATGCATCTTGAAGGTATATTGGAAGAGGAATTGCATCTCTTTCATCCTCTCCGAACAGCTTAACCTCTATCTTCTGTAAGTAAGGCTCTCCGGTTTCAGGGTTCCTGGCGTTCTCAAGGAAATCTCTTGTTCTTCGTATAATGTGCCTGATGTAAGGATTATGATTCTGGAAAAAGTCATTTTTCATCCTTTCAAGTCTTGACCTGTCAGGGTAGCTTAAATCCATCCACCTTGAAGGAGTAACTACTGCTACGGAATCTTCAACTGTAAGGGAACGCCTGAGGATGACGTAATCCATACCTTCAGAAACCGGAGGCAATGGGTTTGCTATCCACTTGAAGAGTTCATTGTCCGTGTCCTGAATAGTTCTGTTTCCTTGGATGATGTCCAGTGATCCAGACGCTTCATTTCTCCATTTGCTGAACTTATTGCCCAAGACGGATTCATTTTTACCGCCTGCAAGTATGGACAATAGGTCGTATGCTTCTATGGGGTAGAGCTGCACAGGCGTTGCGGTTGCCAGAAGCATGCTTTTTGTGTTCCCCGCGATTCCTTGAAGGAAAGCAAGAAGATTGTTTGGTTCAGCTCTTTCATTCTCATGTGTAGGGCCGAGATTCTTCCTTCTTGCCCTGTGGGATTCATCAACGATGATGCAGTCGTATTTCTTTGAACATAGCTGGTCGGGTATGGTTGACCTCTCGCTACCATAGGAATGGATTATCAGGCCATAAGATATAATCCCAATTCTTCTAGGACACTTCAGTATGCCTTCTTCACCGTATTTCGGGTATTCAATACCCTCTTCATCTACCCACCTGCCATTATCCCATACTGCGGAAGGAAGGTCCAGATGCTCTTTCATCTCATCCTGCCATTGCCAGCGCAGGGTTGCAGGTGTGAGGATCAGTATGGGCTTATCTCCAGTAAGAGCGATCAACTGCGCGGTCATTGCAAGTTGCAGGGTCTTACCAAGTCCAACCATGTCTGCAAGGACAAAACGTGCTCCATGCTCTGTTTGATGGGCCTTGAATGCAATGTCTATGAAGTATTTCTGATGCTCCCAAAGCCCGAGTTCATTCCTGTAAACCGGGCTTTCCACAATCGCGGATGCTGCCTCCGGTTGTTTCTGCCATTCGAGGAGTGATGGTATAACTTCGCGCTGTGCTATCCTTCCGATATCCTCAATGATGAACTCTGCAAGCACCTTATAATCCGGATGGTTCCACAAGGCATCGAACTCTTCCTGTACCCAGTTCACGGCATCGTCAGAATCATCTTCCCAGACAAGTTCATAGTTGCGTTTCCAGGCAGACAGTGTCTCATTTATGCTTCCCATGAATGCAGTTTTTGTCCCGTCTGCTTTTGTTATGACTCCGGCTTTTCCATGAATTAATCCGAATGCTTTATCGGGAAGCACTCTTACCTGGAGTTTCCCAGACTTCAGATACTTGTAAAGTTTTGCAAATCTTCCACGAGCATTTTCATCAATCTTTTCAGGTTCCTCTGCACACCACTCTTTCCTTATAGCCGCAAGAGCCGCACGTGCAGTCTTCACATCCTCAGGTTCAAGTTGCGAGTTACACAGAACACGAACAGTCCCTTCAACCGAATCAAGCGCCTCTCCCGCAACTTCAAGAATAGATGAGCTGAAATATCCTGCTATCCGGTCATACTTCTTAGCACCTTCGAGGCGCTTGTTAAGGAACGTTGCATCCAGGGGTTCCCTGCGGGATGAGAAGCGGTTGATCATTGTAACAGTCCTAGTCCTTGAAATTACTTTGTTTGCTCATATGTGATCCTGCTCAACAACAACTGATAGTATCTTTGCAGCCGTAGAGTCTTCCTGCCACTGCCCCATGGAATCATTCATTCCAAGAGCAGCAAAGTACCTGAGAAGCTCTACGATTTCCTTTCTCTTCTCCCAGTACCCGGGATACTCACGTAGCCAAACTTTCCCTGCCGCAGTATTCTCTTCCTGCCTTGTCTGCCGGATAGCAAACAATAAGTTCCTTACAAGTGACGAAGAGAAACCTTCTCCACCAACATCGCGATCCTTGAATTCAGAAGCTGTCTTGAGTCTTGTCTCATTAGCCTTCACGCTCTGCTGCAGGTTCTTATATTCTCGAATACCAAAACCACGTGCAAGTTCCTGATAAGCTCCGGTCCTATACTCGCCATGACTTTCAAGCTCAAGTCCCTTTAGATAAAACCTCTCTTCAGGCATAAGCTGCTTCCACACCCATGAGTCGATGCCCACTGGTACAAGATAATCGCAGGCAATCTTCACTGCGTTCTCAATGACTCCTTCCAGAGGGTTCCTCTCACCCTTTCCTCTCGCACGGCTAAGTTCGCGCTCGATATCAATGTCTTCTATTTGCTTATAACGAGTAAGCACACGCAGAGCTGCTGCATAAGCCGCAAGCTGATAGTCAGTATCTCCAAAGTTCGGATCTTCCTTGTCATCAATTTCCAGCATTGAATCAAGTTGTGTTTTTACTTCTTTTTCAACTTCAGGATAAATCTCATCAAGAAATGCAACATCTTCTGATATTTGCTTGCGCAGCACAAGTAGGACTGTTCCTTGGACATAATTACCCACTTTCAAACCTGAACTAGTCTCAGTAGATATACACCATGCTGCTGTGACCTGTAGGCCCGCTGCCCATAGTATCATTGCAAGATCTGCCCACACGTTTGCATCCTTATGGGTGAACATTACAATCTGAGAGCCATTGTCGGGCATGTGTGTTGTGAGATTTTTATATACTTCAACCATTCCTTTACGGAACTCTTCATCAGATCCTTTAATGGCCAGTGCTCTTTTAGAGTCAGTGTACCATTTCGGAAAAAGCCCCTTAATGGGCTTTTGATACCATGCGAGGAAAAACTCAGTCAATTCATGATAGTTGATAGCATCTGCGTAGGGAGGGTCTGTTATCCAGTAATCACAAACATGAGTTAAAACCCTAGAGTCAAGAACATGAACATTTTTATTAACTGTGATTTGTTCTTCTTTAATATTTGAAAACCAAGCGTTTTTTAGCATCTCTACACCTCTTCCAGAATAACTATATAATGTGTTTAAAGCTTGGTTACTGAATGTATTGGCTGGCTTATCTGTCTGATTTATCCACATACACAATTTTGAGTTCCAATCCAAACATTTGCCCAAATTTAAAAGAAGTAATGTTTCTTGTCTTTGATTGAATTCTCTCTGATTTGCCTTTTCATTTAACAATCCCTGATATAACAGTTGTCGTGGAGTAAATAGATGGTGCCAATGCGTCCACCCTCTTTCCCTTATAGGCTGATCATTATTATAGCCACCCTCAATCTTCATGCTAGGCAAAAACCCTTTAATCCGCCATTCTGAAAACTTATCTTTTATGATTGATAGGGTCTTATCTTCCCGCTTTAAATCGTGTTCATCTGGTTCACAAAAGTGCCATTTTACCTGCTCACAACCATATAAATCTTTTACATTTTCCATCCACCTAATGCAGTAAAGCCTTTCCTGAAATATATCATCTGGGCGAGGAACAATATCATTGTTCTCCCAGAGTCGCAGACCACTAGCGTGTTCACGTCGGATTGCTGAGATTGGAATAGGTGACTGGTGTCCTGGACAGTCTATATTGGGGCAAACCATTCCTTTTGGAGTTATCGTCCCCGAATCACGAGCTCTTTTTGACTCCTCTAAATTTGCTAATCTAATATGAATGTGAAAGCGTTTGTTCTGTGAATCAGGTTCTAGTTCTGCAATTACCTTTTGCATACGCTCAGCAATCGATAAAGAGGATAGAAGTGGTACTTTCCAACCACATTCTGGACATACTATTTCATTACAATACAGATAGGCATAGCCACGCCACCCCTTCTCATTATGCTCTATATTCCATTCTGTAATCTGCTGGTCAATAGCCTCATAGACTTCCGTCTGGGCATTTTTCACTTCATCAACTACTTCTTTGCCACCACCAATTATGTTCAATGCCGACCAGGTAAGAAGTGCTGCAACGGAACTCAAATCGGAGCCAAACACATCACATCCAACCCTTGCAGCCTCGAATGGAACACTGCCTCCTCCACAAAAACAATCTCCAACGATAGGACGTTCACCAAATTGTCGTACCCCAAGCTCTTCAACAAGTTCCGATATCTTGGATGCATGTGTACTCAGATGTGCATTGATATCACCCCATGCTTTCAAAGAAGGGCCCTCTATTTCTTCTGGACGACAACAATACTTCAGGCGTTCATCATACCCCATGCGCATGAAAACCGTGCGCTGGAGTCCGTCCTTATCCTCGCGTGAGAGCCCCCGGCGCAGTTTTCCATTATCAAAATATATTGCTTTTTCACGGGATGAGAGATATACTTGCAATTCGCTTGCAGGGATAGACGATTTTTTTCTCTCCCACATACCTTCCTCATCCATAGTCAGAAGCTTAAGGAAAATTTCACGGTCTTTTTTAGGATTATCTGTTGCTGGCAAAAGTAGACCTAAAACTGCCGCTCTTACTAGAATCAGTGGCTTGCGTCCCCACCATTTTCCTAATGGCTGCAAGGTTTGGCTCTGTGCACTTTTTCGCTCCTTATAGCTCTCCTTTGAAACCTTGGAAACAGGGAATTGTGATTCGATAAACGATTTTTTGAAAGGAACGTTATTAACAGACATGTTTTCTCCAACCATTAGAATTAATTAAAATCAAGTAAACTGCCCTGCTTTTTCTTTTCCTGATCTATGCTCTTTTCCTTATCGTCCAGATTTGCAATGAGCCCTACGCGCTGCTCTGCTTTGGAGGAAGTTATGGGATTGTCACACAGGGCAAACCTGACCGCTGCTCTCCAGCCCGTGTTCCTTCCTCGCGATGCCTGACCTGTTGCGGCATTTGTCATCGTATAAAGCCACCAGCGTTCTTCAGGCAGAAGGCCAAGCCAATTGGCTACTGCTGCAGGTATGCGTCCTGGGTCTGCATCCTCGATAGCCCAGCCAAGAAGAACAAGCTCTTTCCCGAACAGGCGGGAAACAGGTGTCAGACCTCTTCCCTTCCAGCTGCCTTTCTTGTATCCCATTTCCTTCAGGCGGCGGTTGAACTCTGCGGAAACTGCATCTGCTATCAAATCCCACTTGACACGGGGAAGAGTTACACGCAGCCTCTCATCACTCTCATCCTTCACTGCGTGTATTTTACCTTTCCACATCTCACTATTCCATGACATATGCTCTGATATCTGCACATCTCCCGTCGGGGATATTACTGATACAAGAAAATAATGCTCCGACTCCGCCGGCTTAAACCCAAAACCCTCTACAACAGAACTTTCACGATTCACTGACTTACCTCATCCATATTGATGTTTGCTTTCTCTGCATCTGCAAAGTCCTTCATGTCCTGACCTGTTGTAAACTTAATGCTTCGTGCATCGATGCTGACCTGTCCTTCAGAATAGATCTCCCTCATGGATTCAACGAGTTTTTCAATCTGCTCACCTGAAAGTTCAATTCCTGAATCTACATTAAGCTCTATCCAGCTCTTGCCTATGATCGATAACCGGACCTCAGGCACACGAGCCTTGTACTTTTTAAGGCGGCTTGTGAAATCAAAGCTCTCTTTTGTAGATTTAATACTGTGATTATGTTTCCATGTAGCAGGCTTATCCAAGCTCAACCCTGGTTTATCCGCTTTCCAGTCAATATCTATCCTGATCTGCTCAGATTCAATCCCCTCTTTTTCGGCAATTGCAAGCACCACTCTTACAGACCTATCTATCTCAAAAGGGCTTGTATATAATCCACCGGCATTCTTGGGATTTGAACCATCGGTGGTATACCTTATAGTAGCACCGGCAGGAGCTGCTTTAAATTCGACCGTTTTCCCTTTTCCGTTATCAAGGACTCTTTTCTTCAAGGTAACTGAATTGCTCCATTTAATGGCTGGGCCCGGTTCATGCACACCCTTAGAGTCAATACAAAGGAAAGAGGCATGCATATCCTTTATTAAGAAATTCTGGAAATCCTCTACCTTAGCAGAAGCAGTAGTTGCTTCTCCCCCGACATCATAGTAAACGGTATCCCCGTTGACAGGCATTACTTTTAATGTAACTTCCCCTGTATTCTCATCCTTGTTCCATTCCATGACCTGAACAGCTGTGGAAGGTGCTGGAAAAGGACCTTTATCAACATATCCACCATCCATCCTCCACTGCTCTTTCCTTAACATCTCATCTTTCAGGTTGTCAAGAGCATTAGGATGGTGCCATTGCCATTTGGTAAGGATAGCTGCACGTTTCTTTATCTCAGACCACTGCATATTCTGCTGTGTAAGCAGACGCTGTTCGCACTTCTTCCTGAATGTATCTCCATCCACTTCAAGGGTGAACTTCTGCTTATCAGCAAGAGTGGTTCGTATAAGGTCCTCTCCACGACACTTATTGCCTTCAAAATTCATGGTCAGGTCAGTAACGCGCAGTTCATCATTGTGCGGATAATGCAGACGAGTAAATGTCTCTCTGGCAGTGCTTAACAACCTGTGAATAATGTTATCCTTAAGGTCCTGGGCAATGATCCTCTGGGTATCGTCAGACCTTACACCACTGCTATCCATTTCAGACAGAATGGATTTGATTGCCTTGTACTCTTTGCCTACAGAGATCAAGTTGTTCATAGTGTCCCTCTGACCGGAGAGGAAGCACACACGATTTTTATAGTCAAGAGCCTCATAGAATTCATTTAGGTGCGGATGCAAAGTCCCACCGTGTGGCTCATATAACACTAATTTGATCTTATCCTGACTTATTGTAATATCATCAACTGCAGGAAGTACTTGAAGTTCCTGGTAACAGTCCTTTCTCTCAGGTATAAAAATAGCCTGCAGGAACTCCTTCACATCTTTTAATGCCGCTTCCCTACTATATGACTCTGCAAGTGACCTCAAGCGGGCCACAAGATTCTCTGTATTCTTGAAATACACTTTTCCATTGTTTGCCCTATGCAGATACCAACAAAGCTGACTCTCAAGAGTGGAGATCATATCTGGAAGAGTAGTAAGGTCTCGCCCAGGAGCTGCAATATCAGTTATAATCTCAGATGTTGTCAGACCAAGCACGGAATTCTCAACATTCGCAAGAGATGCCATCAGGATCAATTTAGATATATCCTGTGCATCAGAACCACCACGTTTCAAATCCTCCATCTCTGCAACTGAATCCCCATCTGATGCAATATCATGACTTATAGCATTTCCAAGGGTAGGGTTGATGAGATTAATCTCTGCACTCATCTCAGGACTATTGAGGTCGATCATATGAGGATGGATAAGTAATGCGTACTTGGCACCATCTGATTCATAAAGATGTGATACTAACACACGCATAAAACGAATGAGTCCTCTTGTCTGCTGGAAGCCGGGATTCTCCCTGAAACGTGCATAAAGATCCTTTATCGCAGGATGGAATGGGTACGAATCCCTTACCTGCTGGACAATTTTATCGGGCGACACGTGTGTCAGGTCCATTTGTCCTGCTTCTTTAATGATATCCCCATATGCCTGTGCAATCTGCAGGATTGCATCATCATCAGGAAGCTCTTCGAAAATGCGCTTCTTGAGAATCTGATATACCTCGTCAGTATTAAGCCCGACAGGCTCAATGTTCACAGAACCTCTTCCGACTTCGTTTTCAAAATCGTGAAGTGCCTGGCTTATCTGTTGACTTCCGCCTTCATAGGTTGCCTTCAGGTCTGAAAGTACAATGGAAACCTGCGATAGCTCTTCTGTTCCAAGTGCAACCAAAAGATTTGAAAGTGCGGTCTTTGTAACCACGGAAAGGTCAGTGTTCCCAACGGTTTTAGACTTCGCATTCTCAAAATAAGGCGGTAGCTCATCAAAAAGGATCAACAGCTTTTGTCCTTTCAATAGATTGATCCAGGCACTTTTGCCAGGGGCCTGCAATGGAGAATAATAATCTTTAAAAAACTCTCTTTTTCCAACCTGTTCGGCAATAGATCCCCATATGCCATAGGGTGCGTCACTCTCACGCCCGTTGAACACGACAACTTTGATAGGACCAAGAACATTCTTGCCAAAACCTTCGCCCATCACCTTCTCTCTTATTTCAGGATATTTGGCAAGAAGGGCAAGTCCAATCATACAGTGAGTCTTACCGCCGCCCATTGCCTGGGTCAACTTGAAAACAGAAGAATCGGATTCATTTGCAAATCTCCTGAAAACCTGTTTAAAAAGAGACTTCATTCCTTCAGTGAGATAGTTCTCTTCAAAGAAATCATAAGGATTTATCTTGTCCTCAACGACATCCGAAATATCAAGGACCACATCCCTGCGATTTCTGTCAAAAATAGAATCACGGGCTTTACAGATGTTTTGAATAGGTTGCATTTAGACCCTCCAGCGAGATTTGGACATAATGTAACGTTAAAATATTTTTATTTAAGCAATATCCTTTATATCATAAGAGAGTTTCGATTTTTGCTCTGTAGAAATATCATTTTACATCACCATCCAATTTAAACTCTGCAAAAACCGGATAATGGTCTGATACTGCCACAGTCTGCTCTTCTGTAAGATTGTATTCCAAATCATGCATGGACACGCCGAACTGGCCGTATAAATCCGATTTATCTGTGAGGATAATCCTGTAAAAGGTGTATTCGGTGAACTGGATGGTTGGGTCCTCGGTGATTGTCCTGTAGGATGATATTAGAAGAAAGATCAGTATTTGTGTCAGCTACACAGCCTAATGAGAATAAGAGTAGGATGAGACTGGCGAAAATAAACATTCATCGCATCTCCAAATGTTCCTTTATCCTTGTAATCACATTTGTTGGTGTTTCCCTGACTGCTTTTGCTGGTACTCTTAGTACTCTAAAACCTTGCCCTTTAAGGTACTCATCACGAATATCATCTTCTTTGATTGACTCCATTGTCTGAATCACTGGATACGACTTACCTTGGATTTCTACAAATTCTTGATCACCAATGCATTGAATATAGACTATTTCATTATTGATCTGTATATATCTGCGGTTTACGTCAAATTTAACCGTATATTTTTCTCCATTGACCCTAACAAAGTAGTGTTGCTTTCCATCGACTTCAATTACCAGTTTTACGCCGAGCTGGTCATTGATAAGCAAAAAATCAACTTCAATACCGCCAATCATCACATGTACTTGTGGAATTAAACCTTCTATTATCAGCCAGCTGAAAAGTTCTAGTTCTTCTCGGCTTGTATCTCGCAATAGCTTGACTTTATCGATATAATCGACAAGATTGCATAGTATACCGCCAGTACTTTTGCAATATTTAAAATTTCCTACAACGAATAGAGCTTCACGCGCCCTTGTTAAGGCTACATTGACAAGATTGGGAGAGTTTGCAAAATTTGTGGCTCCCTTTTCGATTCCATTGGATATGACCGAGCTGAAAATAATTATGTCCCTTTCATCACCTTGAAACTTATGTGCAGTTCCAACTGTTATTTCACTGTTCAGATTTAGCTCGTTAAGTCTTTTTTCAATTCCTGCAACCTGTGAAGCAAAAGGAGAAACAACTCCAATACTTAGATGTCCTAGACCCTCATTATTTCTAAGATCTTGTATCAATTCACATACAGCTTTTATCTCTTCAGGATTGATCCAGCTCTTTCCGGCATTACCTCTAAGACACATTCCTGAAATATTTCTGCCAAAGATACCGGATCTAACTGAGGCTGCATTTTCCTGCGGTAATTGCTTTTTGAGTTTCAAACGCTTTTGGTAGATATAATGGTTTGAAAAACCAATTATTAGGGGATGGCTTCTATAATGCTCGACAAGTAAGATTATGTCAGCTCTGCCATGTGGGAGACAGCGCAATCCTATTTGGAATACATTTGTTTTGCTATGGCCAAGTAACTCTAGCCACTTGGAAACTCCATGCTTAAAAGCAAGAGCCATCTCTTTTTGGGGATTAATTTCAGGTATTGCAGGTAATTGATCCGGATCTCCAATTATAACTATTCTCTTAGCACGGTAAATAAGTGGCAGAATATTGGTAAGTGTGCACTGAGATGCTTCATCAATTACAAGTATATCAAATATTTCTGGCACCATTGGTATTGACTGCGGAGAAAGGGCTGTTGTAGTCCAAACAGGTACCGCAATAAGTGCTTTTTGATACTTATCGGCTGGAAAATCCTTAACCTTCTCACGTGTTCTTCTGTAGTGATTATAAAGATCATCAACACTATCCAAAATAGCTCTTTCCTCTTTGATCCTATCTTCCCACCCTGCTTTTGCATGAGTAAAAGACAAAATCTCTAGCTCGGAGTCAAGTTTTCTGATTTCTCCTTTTATGCGCTCTGGGTCAAAATCAACAAAGAGATCATTCAAATCATCTACTGGCCAATAAACGACTGAATCTTTAATCAGTGGTAAAATAACAGATTTTATTTTTTCTTTGCCCATCGGTTCAGGAACCTTGTTCATAGCTACTGTTAGGTATTTGATTGCCCACTCATAGACATCTCTCATCTCTTTGATCTTAACAGCAAGAGTTGTCTCGTAGCATTCCTTCCATTCTGAGGCTATTTTATTGCACTCGCTTAAATGGTTCCATAAGATATCATCTTGCTTGGGAAGCACGGTGGTATCAAGTTTTTTTAGAGCTAAAGATGGCGGTTTTTCATGCCACCATGCAAAAATTCTAACTTTATCAGAGGGTATCTGTTCAATTATTCTAATATAGTTTTGATATTTACTCTCAGTTTCGATTGCATCTGTCCATATTGATATGAAGTTATCGAATCTTGTAGTGTTTAACGTACGTTGAGCGATTGTTACATTTTCTTGTGTAGGAGAAGGAAGTAAGGACAATACTGTTTTTGCAAAGTTCATATCATTTGAATTCATCCAGGAATCAAGCAAAGGGTTACTAAACAATAACCTCTGGAATTCCTGGGATCCCGCAGTGAGGTTTAAAAGAAGTAGATCGGCTTTTTGTTTTGTTTTCCAAGCTTCTGCGGCCTGCAAAGATATTTTTTTCTTAGATTCTATTTCCTTGATGAGCATTGACAGTGAGCTGATATCTGTAATATTCAGTTCCTGAGATAAACCCAGATCTAAAGCTTTACTTTGAAGAGATATAAAATCACTTTCAATTTCATTCCAGGTAAGCTTGTGAGCGCTCCATTCTTTTTGAATCTCGATCCAAAGGAGACTTTTATCTATTGCTTCATTTAATGACTTACGTCCCTTTTGTTCGTTTTCACTAAACTGAGTCCAAATATTAACTGGATAATAGTTGCGAATCTCAACCTCGATTTTTCTCAGTCGACTATTGGCCTTTTTCCTCTTTAATGTGCTAATTATGCCGCCTGGAATTGAAGAAAGATAAGCGTACTCCGTTTTCCATTTTGTTATTTTTTCCAGATCATAGTTTGCGTTTTCTGACAAACCCGCTTGTACAAGCTCTTTCCTTTTATCATCATATCTATTTTTGATTTCGTTTATGATTCTGTGCTGATTTGAAAATCTAGAAAAAGCCATTTGACTCTCTTGCAGTAACTTGTCTGCTTTGACTGCCCATTCAACAGCGTCTTTTTCTCCATGCCATTGGAGGAACTCCTCTTTCATCTCCACTGGACTAAGGTATTCCTGAAGAACTTGATTAAGTATAGAATGGTATGCCTTAAGCCAGCTTTCAAACTTTTTAGGACCATGTTCTGTAAGAATCCAACTAAAATTGTTATAATCATTGGGGTTTAAACCCATTTTTTGTAATGCTGTATTCCTCTCTTTTATAGTTGAATCCAACTTATTCCCGATTTCTATCCTTTGTTGTGAATCAAGTTCAATCTGATACTCACATTTTTGTATTCCTTCCATCCACTTTAAAAGGGGATCTACAACCGTTTCAGTAAAGGATTCAGGAGGTAGATTATAACCTATTGAATTAATCTGGCTGGAAAATCTTTCTCTTTCAAGATCTATCTCTCTTTTCTTTCCAAGAAAGTGCGCGTGTGATGTTAATGCTGATCTTATTGCCTCTGTTACTTCCTGTGGTGTTTTTCCATCCAGAAAAGCTTGCATTTCGTTTTTCTTTGAAACAAGTTCATCCATTCTTTTTTCAGTTTGCTTCGATTCACACCGTTTAGTATTTGCGGATACGTTATTGAGGATCTTTCTGAGTGACTCTTCTATATTACTTTTGTATCTGCTTCCTGCACGTATTGCAATAGGGTATTCACAGTCAAAATTTGAGAGCCTATCAAATACTACATCCACTGCGGCGTTTGTTGTGCTTGAAAACAGCACACTAATATTGTTTGCCCAGGCATTTAGTAGAAGAGATACTACAACTTGGCTTTTTCCGCATCCTGGGGGTCCACTTATAACCGTAACAGATTTTGATTTGAGAATTTCGGAAACTGCCATTCTTTGTGAATCATTAAGAGGAACTATTGGTAATAGCTCTGTGCTTTCCAGTTTTTGAGAGGAGGGCCATTCTTCAAGTAATTTTAGGCCGCCTATTTCAGAAGGATTTCCTTTTAATTGCTTTTCAAGTTCAGAATAGTCCTGGAGAATATGATGAGTATATAGAGAACTTGATTTTGGAGGAAGGAAGAATGTCCATGAATAGTTTGGGATTTTCAGTCTTGCATTTTTAGTATGTTTTGAGTTTAATAACTTTTCAAGCTCAGGCACAAGATTAAATAACTCTTTATAAAGGTGCTTTGAAAGCTCTTGCTTGTTTTTATCTGATTGGACATGCGCCTTTTCAATAGTCTCACGAGTAATGTCTTCAATTGGCGTTTCTGGTTCAATCTCATTTTTATCCAAAATTTTGTAGACATGTGGGGATAAATCCCAGTTTCCTTCAGTAGGTATTATATTGATAGTTCCGTTATCTACTTCAAGCTTTACACTTCTGTAAAAAAGAGGGTTTAAACAGTCCGAGATCGAATTATTTTCTATTCTTGAATCGATCCAGCAAGGACCACCAAGATATCCCTCAATAGCACTCCTATTTACTAGAGCTTCTAATAATGGCTCACTGGTAATGGAATCGCACGAAATTTTCCAGGGACCTGCCATATCTTTAATCGCAAACTTCTCCAGGAGTGTCCAACGATAAGAATTTAGATTATTTTGAGGATCTACTGTAAGAGAAAAGAAATCGTCCTGGCTCATTTGAACAATCTCTTTATGAAATTGAGTTATGCTCAACCAGGGTATTTCCCGTTTTTTGGACATGACATATATAAATGATACAGTCGTATATATGATTTATTACATAGTGTCTGATGAATAATATTAATATAGTTTTGAATTAGTTGTATTACAATATGCAACACAACATGGAACTTGCTAGATGGATGCTCGTAATGCGCATATATCTCCCGGTAGAAGTTAATGCTGCCAAGATCCGGTAATTTATAAAAGTGAAGAGTCAAGTTCACCTATTGTTATAGTGATGATATGGATAGCGATAGTTGACTTAAGAAATAATTAAATCAGTTTAAAGGCCATATAATACAAATGCTGCGAAGACACAACTTATTCATCCTTGATAAAATATATGTGCTATTAGGTCTTAATGTAGCACGGTGAAAGAGTACGGAATTATAGCGGTGAGCCCATTCCTACCACCTGAACAATACTGCTATGTTATCACCCAATGACCGAAGATACAAAAGATATAAGTTGTCCAAATAGTCCTTGCTTATGCAAGTTGTAGTTAGAAAATTTGATATATAACTTGTCTCATAATGCAATGCAGTGAACGTGTAGGCATCGTACTGGGTGCAGCAAGCCCGCCCGGGGCTTTCAACTTTTATTTTCAACAAGATACATTAACTCAGTCATTTATGATAAAAGACGATTTATTACAGGCTTTTCAGCATAATCAGAAACCGTTGAAAAATCAGGAAAATGAGATTTAATGACGGGCAACTTCTTGGTTACTGTTTCAGCCTTGGAAAAAAGTGTCTTCGTATGGAATCACTAATCTACCTCTTATAAGAAGCATCACATGGAGGTAGAAAAATTTTTCTGTTTCTAATACGAAAGAAATATTCCAGGAATTAAACAAAGTTTATTTTTTAAATATCTTCGATACCAATTAATATCATGAAAAACAACTAAATTGACGCTTATGACCTCACAATCCAACAATACAATTGAGAACTATATTCGGCAGCTTCATGATATGAAGCCGGAACTTGAAAAGATATTTAATGTCAGTTCTCTTGCTGTTTTCGGCTCTTATATAAGAGGAGAGCAAACAACAACCAGCGATCTAGATATATTGGTGGAATTCAGTGAAGCTCCGGGCCTGCTTGAATTCATTGAACTTGAAAACTGTCTTTCTGATACTCTGGGGATAAAAGTAGATCTGGTGCTCAAAAGAGCTTTAAAGCCAAATATAGGGAAAAACATACTGAATGAGGCAATACCTGTATGAAAAATGAGCGAAAAGCCACTGATTATTTGCAGGACATCCTGTATGCCATAAAGAAAGTGGATGACTTTACCAGTGATTTAACTTATGATCAGTTTGTAGAAGATGAAAAAACACAGTTTGCAGTTATCAGGGCAATCGAAGTCATAGGAGAAGCCGCAAAAAACATTCCGGACCCCGTAAAGAACAAACACCTGTCCATCCCATGGAGAAATATTACAGGAATGCGCGATAAACTGATACATGCCTATTTTGGTGTAGACATGGAAATTCTCTGGAAAGCAGCTACTATAGAAGTACCTGGAATCGAACCTAAGATCAGAAAGATCCTTGACAGTTTAGAGTAAAATTATGCGATATTACTGTCCATGACCTAAGATCAGTGTGCTTATGCATCGAAATTGAAAAAAGCCATTTAAGAAAGCTCCAATTAAAAAAAGCCATCAGGCAGATACGAATCAACCGGAGTTGATCTTACCGCACCTACCTTCTTGCGTATATTTGTTATATTAATAACTTAATATCTTGCTGGTCTGTGCTTCTGGTAGCAGTCCCTGCAGTATACAGGCCTGTCACCGGATGGCACGAAAGGCACTTCAGTTTCCTGTTTGCAGTCTGCACAGACTGCCTTGTGCATTTCTCTTGGGCCGCTTGGCCTGAATCCACCGCTGCCACCGCTGCCACCGCTTCCGCCTCTGCTGCTTCCGCCTCTGCTATTTCCGCCTCTGTTATCGTATCCCATTATTTTATTTCTCCTTGATTTTATTAGTTCGCTCAGCAGAAGCCGAGATCGAGAATATTCGCATGATTAGTTCTACCTGAGATCAATCAGGTACCTCATTCTGATACGACTAACTCTAATTGTCCGAGCAATTATTAAAAGAAGCATACAGTGATGAATAATTCTTTATTAAATCCTTGACCAATCGAACTAGCTCTATCAAGAGCACCATGATATATAAACCCAATGCTATCAACGATCCCTCCGGAATCTGCATTAGATAGACAACACTCCTTATGAAGTCCTCAAAAATATTAAGCATCCTCCTGCGCATAAACATAAATAGTTGTAAGAAAGACCATCTAAGAGGATAATGGACGAGAACTATGACGCTTTTGTGATTGGGACCGGAGCTGCGGGGACCACTTTTGCATATAAGCTGAAAGCTTCCGGAATGAAAGTGGCAATAGCCGACTGCCGAGAATATGGAGGGACCTGTGCCCTGAGAGGATGTATTCCAAAAAAGGTGCTCACAGGGGCGGCTAATATCATTGATGCTCACAACAGGATGCGTGAAAAAGGCAGCGGGAAAGAGACAACGTTTCTCGATTGGCCGGCACTCATAGATTTTAAAAGAACTTTTACCGTCCCCCATCCTCAGCAAAGGGAAGGCGGCTTCAAAGGTGCAGGCATAGATACGTATCATGGAATCGTACGCTTTGCAAGCGAGTCCACCCTGATAATCGGGGACCAGAGGATCAGAACAAATTACATCGCAATCGCAACCGGATCAAAACCTCGCATGCCTGACATACCCGGCAAAGAGTATTTTGTCACCAGCGAGCAATTTATGGAAATGGAAAATATCCCGGAAAGGATCATCTTTGCAGGCGGAGGTTATATTTCCTTCGAGTTCGCCCATGTTGCAGCACGGGCAGGCTCTGAAGTGACAATACTGCAAAGAGGGGACAGGGTTTTAAAAGAGTTTGATCCGGACCTGGTGGATTTTCTTGTTAAAGCATCGGAAGATGCAGGTATTCGTGTGATTACAGGACATGAGGTCAGGAAGATAGAGAAGATAAACGAATCAATAGTGACAACTTGTTGCCGGAAGGACGGAAAAGAGGAGACATTTTATGCAGACATGATCGTGCACGGCCTTGGAAGAGCTCCTGCCATAGAAGAGCTGCAGCTTGAAAAAGGCAATGTTGCATTGGAAAAGGGAAATATTGTACTGAACGAATACCTCCAGAGTGTTTCCAATCCTAAAGTATACGCTGCCGGCGACTGCATACTCCCGGGACCCAAACTCACTCCTGTCGTAAGCATGCAGGCAGATATAGCCGCAAGCAATATTATCGAAGGTAACAAGTCCGGTGCCGACTACAGCGTCATACCCTCAACAGTATTCACTATTCCACCCCTTGCAATGGTTGGAGTCTCAGAGAGCACATCATCGCCTGGTCACAAAGTGCTTTTCCATGATATGAGCCAATGGTACTCTGCAAAGCGGACGAACATCAGATATTCAGCATCAAAAGTTATCATTGATGAGCAAACTGACAGGATACTCGGAGCCCACATACTGGGACTCAATGCTGAGGAAGTGATCAATCTCTTTGCACTTGCCATGAAATATGACCTGACTGCAACACAACTCAGGTCAACGATATTTGCCTACCCAAGCATATCCTACGATCTGAACTATATACTCAAATAGAAATCTTCCCGGGACAAATCCATTCATCCCAACTATAACTCCCTCTGTAAAAAAAGAGACCATTATTCCAATTCTTCTCATAGTTCTCTTTTCATCAGACCCTTTGAGTGAAGGTAAAGTTAACCTCACGAAATAGAAGTTGGATAGGCGATATTGAAAAAGAGTTCCCCGGTGCGGAGGTAAGAGTATATGAACCAGAGAAATCGCACCCTTTGAAAGGAGGGATACTTGTTGTCGATGACACGGAGATTCTTATAATCACCATAAAGGATGAGAGCATTCCCCTGAACATAGCCGCCACCTGGTACAACGGGAAAGAGCAGGTCCATATTTTCAAGCATTTCATCGAAGTCGAATGGGAAACGTCCAGCCCGATAGGGAATGAATGAATGCTTATATAATAGTCATGTGATTACATTGTACTATGAACAGCGGTACTACCAGGAACAATATCAAGATCGGATCCAGTGTGGGAATAGTTCTCAAGCAGGATCAGAGAAGCGGGAAAATAACCCGAGGTATTGTAAAGAGGATCTTGACAAATTCATCGACCCATCCACATGGGATAAAGGTCGAACTGGAAAACGGAAGCATAGGAAGAGTAAAGGAAATACACTGAGAAATGCACGAAGTAATACTTGTCATGATAACAGCATGACTCATCAACTTGCATCGTGCACTACTTACATGCAATTGCCTTATGCGTAATCATCCATTTGTGGTATAGCAAACAAAACTTTTTTTGCAGCTGGTGCATCTGGAAGCAGACTTATAGGCCGCTCCAAAGTCAGCCGGGATCTGAGAATCCATTGAAACACAGATGATGCGCTGTCCTGAAGGTATTGTCGCAAGGATCTGGGTCCCGCATACCGGACATAATACATTTTCAATTTTCATTCCACGTTCCCTTGATTCCCTTAACCATGTCAGTTAATAGATGGTACCATAAAAGAAGATACTTGAAAAAATCCGTCAGGCAGATAGAATGCCATGAATCATAGACTCTGCTTTCAATATCTGCCCAGCAGGTAAAATAAATTAGATGATTATATGAATATAACTCTAATATCTGGCTGGTCTGTGCTTCTGGTAGCAGTCCCTGCAATATACAGGCCTGTCTGCAGCAGGAACAAAGGGTACTTCAGTTTCCTGTTTACAGTCCGAGCAAGTTGCCTTGTGCATCTCTCTTGGACCTGTTGATCTGAAACCACCGCTGCCGCCTCTGCTGTCTCCGCTTCTGTTATCGAATCTCATATTTGATTTCCTTTATATTGTTCTAGTTCGTCCTGATGGTCACCAGGATCGAGAAATTTCGCATGACAAATTAGATCTGATTTTAGCCAGATCTGCTTTTCTATACGGTTTACTCTTTACTGTCCAATCAATTCACTAAAAGAAGCACACAATGATGGATAATTCTTTACTAAATCGTTGAGCAATCGAACTGATACCTAATAATGAACACTATGATATATAAAATGTTTGCTGTCAATCATATTTTATGAACCTTTGAGGCAAGCAAATCCAAACATGCAAAACTATTACCTTATGAGTGGATTTATATTCTACTTCCCTGTCAGGTAGTCCTATGGAAAAGATATCCATCCGGAATGCTGAGCCAGGAGACATAGAAAAGATAATGCACATAGAGCATGAATCTTTCCAGGAACATATCCGTGAAAGCAGGGACGTATTCCTGGACAGGATATCTGCTTTCCGGGAAGGGTTCCTTGTCATGGAGATCTGCGAAGATATTTGCGGATACATTTCCTCGGAAATATGGGACTACGCAGAGAACATCACTGCTACCAGTTTCACATTGAACCACAGGATAAGTGAGACCCATACAACCACCGGATCAGAACTTTACATCTCCTCCATAGGCATCCTGGAAAAGTATCGCGGAAAAGGTTACGGAAATCTGCTATTCACAGAACTATCCTGCCGTATGATTGAAAAATATGTAATTTCAAGTATGATTCTGCTTGTTTCTGCAAGCTGGGATGCTGCGAGGAAGATTTATGAGAAGAATGGTTTTGAGGAAATGTGCAGAATTCCCGGCTTCTTCGACAAGGTAAATGAGGGAATTGTGATGCGTAAGCACTTATAAGCCCCCCATATCAACAAATATTACTGCACTTTCCCACCATATATTTCCTTCAGTCCTTTGCGGGGATCATAACCGGATTTGAACTTAAGTTTGCCAGCACCTGAATTGATGGTGATCTCCCATAAAGCGGAAGTCCTTTCATCATCATATTTGTTCTTTTCCCGGGCTTTGACCGAGACAATGCCAGCATTAGGGATACTGAAATTTTCAGTATTCTCTGAGCGTATCAGATCAGGGGACATGTCCAGATATTTTTCAGCATAGTTAAAGGATGCACCCATCTGGGAGCCCCATTGTCCGAAAAAACCCTTGCCTTCAGCCTTTGCCTTATCCCTGGCATCCATAACAGCCTGCTTCAACATATCATTTGTGACTTTCGCAAATATGCTCTCGTCACGGGTCGCTACCAATGTGAAAGAGTGAGATAGTAGTCCCAGCATTTTACTTTTTCTCAAATATGGCATGACGCCAATTATGCTTTTTTCTTGTTCCATGAGTTCACCGTCCTTAGATCGATAATCTTTCCGAGATTCATAAATGTAGTATCCCAAAATAACAAAAGAGTATTAAATGTTAAATTATAAATATGTTGCAATACAAAGATATTGCATATAGAAGATATAATTCTTGCTTAATGTCCCACCATAAAACACAGATTATGTAAACCGGATTATGACATCCCACGAAATCGAGAGACTGCTGTTGCACCATTCTGCAGAAGATGATAAATATCGAAGCTTTCTGGACGAATTACCTGTCGGCATAGTTTCATGCGATATAGAAGGGAATATCATCGATGTGAACAAAGCCCTTCTGACCTTATTAGGTTCCCCTTCCGCAGAAGCCACAAAACGCATCAATATGCTGACATTCCCATCACTTGCCGAATCTGGCATATCAGCAACCATTAAAGAAGTTTTAGAAAAAGGAATAGTTGCCTCAATAGAGACATCATATTGTTCAAGATGGGGGAAATGCCTGGTCCTTCGTTTTAAGGCAGTCCCCTATTTTGACGCTACCGGAAATATCATTGGCTGCTACAGTATAGTGGAAGATGCAACCAAAACAAGAGAAACAGAAGGAGCTCTTGAAAAAAAGGTCCGGAAAGAAAAGCTTATTTCGCATATCTCCGGCAGGTTCATAAACAGCACTTTGAGTGACATTGATCCCGAGATCAACAATTCCCTTGAAGATATGGCCAGGTTTCTCGGTGCACAACGTGCTATCCTGTATTCAGATAACAAGGACCGGGACTATATGACAAAGTCCTATGAATGGCGTGCTGAAGGTATCCATTCTTACGCGGGAACAAAAGGGACGATAAAAAAGAACGCATGGATATCAGAGCAATTTAATAAACAGTTGATTGTCAGTGTTCCCGATGTCAAGCAATTTCCTGATGAAGGCAAGTTGATAAAAGAAGAACTTGAAAAGCTGGGAATAGTATCAGTTGTGATGGTACCTCTATTCTATAAAAGTATATTTAAAGGGTTTATAGGAATAGGCTCAGTAAACAAGAAAAAAGAATGGGATGAATCCGAGTTTTACTTATTGAAACTTATCGGAGAGATGATCACAAGCCTTCTTGAACGCAAATCTACGGAAAGCCGGCTGTTAAGTAAAGAGGAAGATTACAGAAAGGTCATCAACTCCATTGACACTATCATCTGGAAGACAGATGTTGACAGGGAAGGAAATTTCATTAATCCTTATGTTTCTGCGCCTGCCGATAAGATACTCGGGCTTCCCGGAGACTCTATAGGAACTAACTGGTACAAGTATTTCTCGTCAATACACCCTGAGGACAGAAACATACTTTTAAGTCTCCTGAATTCTGATTCCATCGACACAGGAACCACAGAGAATCTGGATTACCGGCTCATCGGAATCGATGGTAACATCTTCTGGATGAACTCCACAGCAACTGCCTGTATTCTGGAGGACGG
Source organism: Methanolobus sp. (assembly GCF_030682845.1). GTDB lineage: Archaea > Halobacteriota > Methanosarcinia > Methanosarcinales > Methanosarcinaceae > Methanolobus. The sequence goes on from NZ_JAUXNK010000008.1 coordinate 29,160, forward strand.
GCATATACAGTTGTTTGGCACTACCCGCAACATAACAAAGCAAAAGGTCGCAGAAGAAGAACTCAGCAAAAGTGAGAGAAAATACAGGTCCCTTATAGAACAATCAAATGATGCAATCTTCATAAACAGGCTGGATGGGCGGATCATCGATGTCAATAGCAGAGCATGCAAGATGATGGGATATACCCCCGAACAACTGAAGAGGATGTCAGTCATCGACCTGATGGTCCCGGATGAAAGGGAAAATGGATCACAGGTATTGGAGACTTTTAAAAAGCAAGGATCCGTGCATGGAGAAACAAGGTACCTTACCTCAAAAGGCAATATTCTGGATGTAGAGATCAGCGCATCAGTGCTTGAAGGATACGAGGACATTGCCCAGGCAGTTGTAAGAGATATTACCGAACGCAAAAAGGCAGAAGATATCATGCTCCTGGCAAAGATAGAAGCTGAGTCTGCGAACCGTAGCAAGAGCGAATTCCTTGCGAGCATGAGCCATGAGTTGCGCACCCCCCTTAACTCCATAATCGGCTTTTCAGACATGCTTTCAGAAGGTTACGCAGGTCCCTTAAGCGATATTCAAAGAAAGTATACTCAGTATATCTCAACAAGCGGAAAGTACCTGCTCACACTCATTAATAATATACTTGATATTGCCAAGATCGAGAGCGGTAAAATGGAGCTGGAGCCCGAACATTTCACCATGGACGAAGTGTTTGAGGACGCTGAAAAACTGGCAGGTCATCTGGCCAGGAAGAAGAATATCAAGTTGCAAATCCAGAAATTAGAAAACATTGAACTCGTTGCAGATAAGATCAAGATTAAGCAGATAATATACAATCTTCTCAGTAATGCTATAAAATTCACACCGGAACATGGGAAGGTAAACCTCCTGGCATCAGTAAACCACAACAGAATAAAGATATCCGTAAGAGATACCGGCATCGGCATATCTGAAGAGGATTTAGACCGGCTTTTTTTGCCATTCAAACAAATCGACAGCCAGCTCTCACGCCAGTATAATGGTAGCGGACTTGGACTATCCATTGTAAAGAAACTTGTGGAGCTGCATGGCGGAGATATCAGTGTTGAGAGCAAGGTAGGAGAAGGGAGCACCTTTGCTTTTACAATACCTCTGATTTCATCAACAAAAAAAGCTTAAAGTAGAGTATCTATATTACTTAACAATATTTCATATAAGGATTTATCTTTCACAAACACAGTATAAATATGCGAATAGTCCAGGTACTTATCCCTAATGGAAAACGTGAGCCTGTACTGGCTTTGCTGGATGATGAAAATATCGATTATGCCGTATGGGAAGAGACCGGGAGGAGAGACTTCGAAGCCCTTGTGCAGTTCCCGATACCACCGATCGGCGTTGAACCTGTGCTCGATAAGCTTCGCAAGGCAGGAGTGAGCAGAGACACATATACCATTGTGTATTCTCCCGAGATGGTTGTTTCCACACGCATCGAAGCACTGGAAAAGCGTTATTCAGGTAAACGCATAGCCAGGGAGGAACTCATAGCACGTGCGGAAGAGCTGGCGCCTGCAACCTCAACTTTTTTTGCATTCCTTATCCTTAGCACTATTATTGCCACCGGAGGGCTGCTGCTCGACTCGGCTGCAACCATTATCGGAGCTATGGTCGTTGCTCCTCTTATGGGACCGGCTGTCTCTGCCAGCGTAGGAACTGTCCTGGATAATCGAAAACTTGCATCACGAGGTATAATGTTGCAGGTTACAGGCCTTCTTGCAGCGATCGCAGTTGCTGCTATTATCGGAATAATCATCCAGAATACGATACTTGTAGCTCCCGGACTTGATATCCGTGAAGTGCCCCAGATCGCCGAGCGCACAAGCCCGAATTTCCTGTCCCTCTTCCTTGCCCTTGGTTCCGGGCTTGCCGGAGCTATCAGTATCATGCGTAATGCCGGATCTGCTCTGGTAGGAGTTGCCATTGCCGTGGCTCTTATACCACCTGCGGCAACTGCAGGACTTGGCATTGCATGGGGTCTCCCCGGGGTTGCTATCGCTGCAACCGTGCTGGTTCTTGTGAACCTTCTTGCCATTAATGTGTCTGCACTGGTCCTTTTCTGGATCTCAGGCTACAGACCGATGGAAGTGACTGCTGTCGGACGTGCACGTTCAGCCGTGATAGTCCGCACAGTCACCCTTGTTGCCGCCATTGCTGTCCTCTGTATTGTCCTTGGGCTGGTCACCTATTCCACCTACCAGTCCAATCTCTTTGAACAACAGGCAAAGCAGGAAATACAGCTCATGTATGAGGAATCCGGCTATGCTGAGCAGGGAGTTATTCTCTCAAATATCAATGTTGACTACAGACCTGCCGACATCCTGCTTGACAATCCACCCATAGTAACTGTTATCATGGGTTACCAGGCCGGACAGGTCATCCCTCCTGACATAGCCAGCCGTGTAGATGAACACCTGACCACTGCCACCGGCAGGGAGGTTCGTGTAACGGTAGGATTCGTGGAAGCCCAGCAGACAGCCTGAAATAACCAGGTATGCTTTCCTGCAAAACTTTATTAGTGTGGATCAGGTTAACAGGAAAACAAATTCTATCCCCAAAGAACCGTGTGACTGAAGATGCCTTCAACAAAAATAGCAGCAGACCTGAAAATACCACTTATTGAAATGAGGAATGTGACAGTATCCAGAAATGGCCGTAAGATACTGGATTCCATCAGCCTGCAGATATGCAAGGGAGAGAACGTTGCCATAATAGGACCTAATGGCTCCGGAAAATCCTCCCTGGTCAAGGTGATCACCGGGGATTACCGTCCGCGTGCGGACAACAGGAACATGGTTTTCAGGATAATGGGGAAAGAAACCTGGAACCTGTTCGATCTCAGGAGCCTTCTGGGAATAGTGTCAGGAGATCTTCAGTTTGATTACACAAGGGATATCAAGGGCTTTGATGTCGTCCTCTCGGGTTTCTTCAGCAGTATCGGCATTTACTCCAACCATAAAGTGAAGCCGGAAATGGTACACACGGTTTACGAGGTAATGAAGTTCCTGGAAATATCTCACCTTTCAGACAAGCTCATATCAGAGATGTCCACCGGGGAAGCACGGAGAATACTTATAGGCCGGGCGCTCGTCCATGACCCGCATATCCTTGTGCTGGATGAGCCTGCAAATAGCCTGGATATGAAAAGCCATCACCTGTTCAGGGAACTGACCCGCAGGGTAGCCTCCCATGGTAAGAGCATCGTTCTTGTGACCCACGATCTCGGAGATATAATTCCCGAAATGAACCGGGTGGTACTCCTGAAGGATGGAAAGGTCTTTGCAGACGGGGAGAAAGAGGAAATCCTTAGCGAAGAGAATCTGTCGCTTCTTTTCGGGCTTCCTGTCAAAGTTACAAGGAACAACGGCTACTATCATGCGATATATTGACCTTTGAGTTGCACCATTCACCCTAAGGAAGAGTTTTCCTGGAAAAGTGCTGTCTTACGTCTTACTATTCTTCTATTTTTAAGATAATGATTTAAGGCACAATTCCCATTATCTATCCATAATCGTAATACGGATGATACTATGCGGGAATTCATCGAAAAACTCAAAGAGACCGGGAAGCTTGTCGAGATCACACGTCCAGTTTCAAAGGTGTTCGAGGCTCCGAGGATAGCAAAGCAGACACCTGCTCCTGTGCTTTTCCATGACATCAGCGGAAGTCGGGCCATAATGAATGTCCTTGGTTCCAGGGAAGAACTTGCGGCGATGTTCGGCGTGGATAAGGACAGGATAATACAGAAACTTTCTGAGATAAGCCCTGACGGAGAGGTCGTACTGGTAAAGGACTCGCCCACAAAGGAAGTTGTGGAAACAGAAGTCGACCTAACCACGCTCCCCATAATGACACATTTTGAGAAGGATGCAGGGCCCTATATTACCGCAGGCGTGGTTATTGCCGAGTACGGAGGTACCATGAACGCAGCAATTCACAGGCTTCTGGTGGTGGATAAGAACAGGATAGCTGCAAGACTGGTGGCTCCGAGGCATACATACGTAATGCACAAGAAAGCTGCCGAGAAGGGAGAGAAACTACCGGTAGCAATAGTCATCGGCGCCGATCCGGCGGTTACCTATGCTTCCACCACACGAGTGCCTGCAGGGAAGGAGTTCAATTATGCTGCGGCGCTTATGGGCAAGCCACTCGAGGTTTTCGAATGCAGCAATGGCATCAAGGTTCCACATGCAGAGATAGTACTGGAAGGATACATAGACCCGAAGGAACGCGTGGATGAGGGCCCATTTGTCGATATCACAGGCACCTACGATCTTGTGCGAAAAGAACCTGTCATCCACATAACCAGGATATTGCACCGTAAGGATCCCATATACCACGGCATCCTTCCTGCAGGACCTGAGCATCTGCTAATGATGGGAGTACCTTACGAGCCCAGGATATACAAGGCTGTGAGCGAGGTTACTACCGTTAAGAACGTCGTGCTCACCGAGGGAGGATGCTGCTACCTGCATGCTGTCGTCCAGATAGAGAAGCAGACAGAAGGCGACGGTAAGAACGCCATCATGGCGGCATTTGCCAGCCACACCAGCCTCAAGCACGTGGTCGTGGTGGACGAGGATATAGATATCTTTGACATCAAGGATGTGGAGTTCGCCATAGCAACCAGGGTAAAGGGAGATATGGATATTATGATAATACCCCATGTTCGCGGCAGTTCCCTTGATCCCAGGGGAGCACCGGACGGTACGACCACAAAGGTTGGCATCGATGCAACAAAAGTGCTGGCGGAGAAGGAGATTTTCGAAAGGGCGAAAATGCCCCCTGAGTGATCATTTAACAACTGTGTGAAGGATTCCCATGTATCTTACAAAAGAAGAGGAAAAGACCCTGGAGGGCGAGTACGGTGAGACACTCCGCAAGGCCATAGAGATCCTTGTGGCACTTGGGGACATTTACGGTGCCGACAGCCTGATACCTGTCAAGAGCGCACAGATAGCCGGAGTATCCTATAAGACAATAGGCGATGCCGGACTGGAATGGATATCCGATCTTAAGGGCAAGGCCAGGATACCTGCTATACTCAACCCTGCAGGCATGGACATGATGCGCTGGAAGGAAATGGGTATTGAAGCTCATTTTGCGAAAAAGCAGCAGGATATCATTGCTGCCTACGAGAACCTAGGCATCCGGACAAAATGCACCTGTACACCATATTACCTGGAAGGATTTGATACAGGCTATGGCGACCATCTGGCATGGAGCGAGTCTTCAGCGGTATGCTACGCAAATTCAGTTATAGGCGCAAGGACGAACAGGGAAGGCGGGCCTTCTGCACTTTCGGCGGCTCTTGTGGGCAAGACTGCCAACTACGGATATCACCTTGATGAGATGCGCGAGCCGGTCATGTCTGTCACGGTCGACTTCGAAATCTCAGGATCGGACTACGGGGCGCTTGGATATGTGGCCGGGAAGGTCATCGGTAACAGGGTGCCAATATTCTACCTGAAGGGACAACCATCTGGAGATGAGATGAAGTCACTTGGCGCTGCACTGGCAGCCTCAGGAGCTGTTGCACTTTATCACATAGAAGGCGTTACACCCGATGCGATCCGGTCTAAGTATGAAAGACCGGATGAGAGTCTCATGATTGAGAAAGAACAGATATTGGAAGTTTACGAAACCGGAAAAAGCGGAGAAAGCTCGTTGGATACTGACATAATCACTCTGGGATGTCCGCACTGCTCACCCGCTGAACTGGAGAGCATTGCAGGGTTACTTGCCGGTAAGAAGGTCGCCAAAGAGATATGGGTATGCACCTCAAGGGAGGTCGCGGAAAGATATCCCGACCTTGTGGAAGGTATCGAGAAAAGCGGGGCAAAAGTAGTGTGTGATACCTGCATGGTGGTGTCCCCTGCCACCAACAATTACCGCTGCATGATGGTCAACTCCGGGAAGGCCCTTGCATACGTCCCCAGTATGTGCGGAGTTGCCTCCAGATTCGCAAGTATAGAGGAGTGCATCAGGGAGGCTGTGAATGATAATTAAATGCAGGAAGATTTCCAGGGGAGTTGCAGAGGGGCAGGTGCTACTTACACACGAAGCGATATCATTCCTTGGCAATGTTGATCCTAAGACCGGGATCATAGTCGAACCAAAGCACGAACTTTTCGGTCAGTGCATCAAGGATAGAGTACTTGTGTTCCCCCAGGGGAAAGGATCGACGGTAGGGTCATACGTACTTTACCAGCTCATAAAGAACAATGCTGCTCCCGCTGCTATGATAAATGTAGAGTCAGAACCCATCGTTGCGGTAGGGGCAATAATATCCTGCATACCTCTTGTTGACAGGATGGAACGGGATCCTTTCGAGGTCCTTAAGAACGGAGATACTGTCAGGGTTGACGGCACTTCCGGGTCGGTGGAAATTCCAGAAGGATCAGAATTGTAAACACATGGACATCAATCTTCGCTGGGACAATAAGAACTCCTATAGTTTCGCTGCGCTGGCGCCCCTTCTCCCCGGGGCGCAGAGATCGAAAGGTCCCAGAGACGGGATAATGGTCTACAGCTTTGCAACCAGGCAAAAAGATTCTGTTTTTGAGGAAATCACAGGTGCAGGTACTGATTCGATATTCATAGCCGGGGGGCCTCATCCTTCAGGAGCGCCTGAGGAGACTCTCCGCTATTTTGACTACGTGGTCTTAGGAGAAGGAGAAGAGACCCTTCCCGAACTCATAAAAGCGATCATCTCCAGGGAAAATACATGTAAGGTGAAAGGCATCGCATACAGGGATAACAGGGGGAATACTGTTTTCACTGCATGCAGGGAGCCTGTTGACCTGGATAAGTACCCCTGTTTTGATCCCGGTATCGCCATGGCCCCCATGGAGATAAGCAGAGGATGCCCTTTCAGGTGCAAGTACTGCCAGACCCCGCATATATTCGGAGGCAAGCTCAGGCACAGAAGTATCGATTCGATCGCGAAGTGGGCAAAATACTTCAAGGACATGCGATTCACATCATCCAACGCGCTTGCATATGGAAGTGACGGAATCCATCCGCGTTTTGACCGGGTGGAGAAATTACTCTCAAAGCTGCGCAGTATCGAAGGCAAGAACATCTACTTTGGTACGTTCCCCTCGGAGGTCAGGCCGGAGTTCATTACCCAGGAGTCTATCGGGCTTATCACTAAATACTGTGACAATACACGACTGAACCTGGGTGCTCAGTCCGGCAGTGAAGAGGTTTTGAGGGATATCCTGAGAGGTCACACTGTAGAAGATACGTATCGGGGAATCGAGCTGTGTTTTGATAATGGCATCACTCCTGTAGTAGACTTTATCGTAGGTTTCCCGGATGAGACAGAAGAAGACCAGAACAAGAGCCTGGAAATGATAGAATGGATATGCAGGAAAGGCGGCACTGTACATGCGCATTACCTTACTCCCCTGCCCGGGACGCCCTATGAAAAAGCTGTACCTTCTCCTGTTAATGACCGTTTCAAGCGTGTGCTTGGGAAACTGGCAATGGAAGGGAAGGCCACAGGGTCGTGGGGATGAGGAAAAACCAGGGAGGATTCCTCAGGAAATACAGATTTATAATGAGATGTTATTTCCGACGCTGCTCTCTTCAAAAGCTCCGCTGTAAAAGACAAATACCTTTATCTTGCCACCTTTGTTGAATTTCCTCATCTCCCGGTCATAAACGCCCTGGACATGTTTCAGTTTGTTCTTTTCAAAATGTTGCCGTGCTTTTTCTAAAAAGGCTACCTTCTGTTCCAGGAAGGCATGTTCATAATTTTTTATTTCCCTTGCTAGCGTTTTACATTCCTCGTCGCTTATATCGTCATGATAGCAGCCGTGGAGGTCCAGCCCGCTGATCTGCCTCCAGCCGATATTGCCTTTTTCATCAGCTTCCAGGTGAAGCATATAAGGGTACAGCCTGCAAATGAACGGGCGCCGGTCATAGATGGTGCAGCGTTTATCATGGAGGAATATACAGGAACCGTCTTTTTGTGTTTTCAGCGCATAGCCCGATACATAGAAGTTCCCGTGCTGGTCACATAACTCATAATATGGCGCAGGCTCGATTGCATCCGGGTCTGTTTCCCTTATGGCCTTCAGGTCTTCATCCAGCAGGAACACATGGTCATTGAACTCCTGTGTGCAGCAGCGCGCACAGAGATCACATTTGAAGCCGACCTCTTTGATGATAGAGATAAGTTCTTCATCGGGGTAGGCCAGCAGTGCCTTTATCTCCTCGGCGGCCGATTCCATCTGGATGTCTATTGCTTTGCTTAAGGTGATCAACTCCTCGGTATACATATCTGCATAGAGGGTACGGATTAAAAGCAATTTTGGTCTCAGTCAGCCTCTATATTTCCCGTAAGGTTTAATAACAAGCATCACATCTAAGGGTAAACTTAGAACGATGTTAACCAGCCTTATGATCAGAGCTGGATTGTCGGGCATCATTGCTTATCTTGTTGATATTACATCCAAATTTCACAGAGGTCTTATAAATGGGTAAAACTGGCAGTATTGAATGGGTCAAGGTAAAAGGCCGTAAGGGTAGAACAATAAAAGTACAGAAATCCAAAGGGATCAAGGCTCATCCGGGTCCGGCACAGAGGTATTCCTCAAACGGCACCAAAAGGAGATTCATGCAGAGATCTCCAAAAGCACTTGTAAAGTGAGTTGATCTCACTCTTTATTCCTTTTTTTACAATTTCCTGTTTTTCCTAGTTGTTTCGCTATCCTCTTTAAGCCAGGCTTCTTTTTAAAGCATGATTGTCCTACACCGATACTATTATATAGAACAACATTCATTAGAAAACGTCAGGAATTTAGAATTATTCCATAATTTCCAATAACAGGAGGATAGAAATAAATGGCAGGACAGATGGCTGGACAGCCGATTTTCATATTAAGAGAAGGAAGCCAGAGAACTAGAGGCAGAGAAGCACAGAGCAATAACATCATGGCTGCAAAGGCAGTCGCTGAAGCTGTTAGGACAACACTTGGTCCAAAAGGAATGGACAAAATGCTTGTCGACAGCCTTGGAGATGTTGTCATCACAAACGATGGTGCAACCATTCTTAAAGAGATGGACATCGAGCACCCCGCAGCAAAGATGATCGTAGAGGTTGCAAAGACCCAGGATAATGAGGTCGGAGACGGAACCACTAGCGCAGCAGTCATTGCAGGGGAACTCCTCAAGAAGGCGGAAGAACTTATCGACCAGGACATCCACCCCACCATTATTGCATCCGGATACAGGCTCGCTTCCGAGAAAGCCGCCGAGATCTTAAAGACACTGACAAAGGCAGTCACAAAGAACGACAGAAGCGTACTGTTGAACATTTCCGGCACTGCTATGACAGGTAAGGGAGCAGAAGCAAACAAAGACGTACTTTCGGAAATTGCTGTTTCAGCCATACTAAGCATTGTTGATGAGGACAACAAGGTCGACATGGACAACATCAAGGTCGAGAAGAAAGTCGGTGCCCGCATCGAAGAATCAAAGCTCATTGAGGGAATGATCATCGACAAGGAACGTGTCCACACCAACATGCCAAAGAAGGTCGCGGATGCAAAGATAGCACTCATCAACACGGCTATCGAGCTCAAGGACACAGAGGTTGATGCTGAGATATCCATCACATCACCAGAGCAGCTCCAGTCATTCCTTGACCAGGAAGAAAAGATGATCAAGGACATCGTCGAAAAAGTAGTCAAGAGCGGTGCAACTGTAGTTTTCTGCCAGAAAGGTATCGACGACATGGCACAGCACTACCTTGCAAAGGCAGGCATATTTGCAGTGAGGCGTGTCAAGAAGAGCGATATGGAGAAACTCGCAAAGGCAACCGGAGGCAAACTTGTCACAAACCTTGATGAGATCACCCTGGCAGACCTCGGTTACGCTGCACTCGTAGAGGAAAAGAAGATCGGCGGCGATGAGATGACCTTTGTCACTGGCTGCAAGAATCCAAAAGCAGTATCTATCCTTCTGCGCGGCGGCACAGAGCATGTTATCGACAACATCGAGAGGGCACTTCATGATGCTCTGAGAGTGGTTGGCGTAGCTATCGAAGACGAACAGCTTGTGGCTGGCGGAGGTTCACCGGAGGTCGAGGTTTCACTCAGGCTCCAGGAATACGCATCAACCCTCAGTGGCAGGGAACAGCTTGCTGTAAAGGCCTTCGCAGAAGCCCTTGAGATCATCCCGAGGACACTTGCTGAGAACGCAGGTCTGGACCCCATAGACATGCTCATGGAACTTCGTGCACACCACGAAAAGGGCCAGAAGACAGCCGGACTGAATGTTTACGAAGGTAAGGTCATCGATATGTGGGAAGCAGGAGTAGTTGAGCCACTAAGGGTAAAGACCCAGGCTATTAACGCTGCTGCAGAATCCGCAGTCATGATCCTGAGGATCGACGACATCATTGCATCCAGGCAGGGACCTGGCGGACCATCCGGTGCTGACATGGTACCAAACATGCCACCAGGCGGAATGCCCGGCATGGAAGACATGTAAGTATCAGGAAACTGAAAATATACAGGGCGCAGAATAGTTCTGCGCTACCTTTTTTATACTAAATCTGTTTACGCCATTACCGCTTTTTTAATCATGTTGATGTTAAGTGATGATTTTGTATCATCATTGCCTAAATGACCTCATAGTCATTAGCCTGCCTGATACACAAAGGAGGATTTCGATAAACCCAGTCAACATTGCACTAAAATATAAATAATAGGCAAATAAATTAAGTACCATGGATGATTTAACTGATTTTGCCCTTAATGAAGAATATAAACGTCTTCAATCTGTTGGAGACAAGCTTGCAGAAATAGAATCACTTATTGATTGGAAACCATTTCGTCCAATCCTGGAATCAATGTACAAGAACAGAACAGGTTCAGGCGGTAGGCCTGAAGCTGATGTTATTGTGATGTTTAAAATGCTTGTTCTACAACAGTGGCATGGTCTTTCTGATGCTGAACTTGAAAGACAGTGTATTGACAGGATATCCTTTAGGAAGTTCCTTGGATTTCCAGAATATGTTCCAGACAGTACAACTGTCTGGTCATTTAGAAAGAGAATTAGCGATAATGGAAAAGAGAATGAAATATGGAATGAGATGCAGAGGCAGCTTAATGCCCTTGGATTGAAAATCAAACAGGGGATGATCCAGGATGCCACATTCATTCACTCCAACCCTGGACATGCTAAAGCTGATAAGCCCCGTGGAAAAGATGCTAAAACAGCAAGAAGTAAAGATGGAACATGGGTAAAAAAAGGTGACAAATCTCATTTTGGATATAAGCTTCATACAATAATTGACAAGGACTATGAATTGATCAGAAGATTTGAAACAACAACTGCATCAGTACATGATTCACAGGTAGATCTATCTGAAGTGGGTGAAGTAGTCTACCGTGACAAAGGATACTTTGGAGCAGTTGCAAAGGGTTTTGCAGCAACAATGCAAAGAGCTGTAAGAGGACATCCATTAGGAATAGCGGATATTCTCAGAAATGAACGGATAAGTGTGCAGCGAGTTCCATGTGAAAGAGTCTATGCAGTAGCAAAGGAAGTGTTCAAAGCAGGAAAAGTGCTTGTCACAAATGTGGAAAGGGTGAATGTAAAAATGCTGATTACAGCTTTTTCTTTTAATCTTCATCAATTGAGAACACTGAAAAGGAAGGGAACTATCTAAGATAGCGTAAGCTATCCTAAAATTAAGGTGAAAAGGAACAAAAACATAAAAATCTTGGATGAAGTGGGACGAGTAACAACTTGAATTTATCAGATGCTTAAAAAAAGAGGGTTAATCTGAATCCTCAAAGAATAAACAGGAACTAGAGATTATTGATAGCCGTAAGTTCAGAAATTACTTAACAATAAGATGATATACAGAAACATCATTACTGCAATATGTGCATGCCGTAATAATCAAAGATATAGCAACAGTACAGATGGGATATTCATTCAGATCCAGGCTTGAAGCGTCTGAGAATGGAAAAGTTGTGGTCATCCAGATGAAAGACCTGCTTGATGACAACAGTGTAGATTGCAGCAGATTGATGAAAATCGACATGCATACTCTAAAAGAGCAGCACTTTGCCCGAAAAGGAGATCTGGTGTTCAGGTCAAGGGGCCAAGTAAATACTTCTGCAATTATCCGTGGAAATCCTGGAAAAGCTGTTATTGCTGCTCCCCTGCTAAGGATCAGAATTACAAATTTTGAAAATGTTTTACCGGAATACCTGAACTGGTACATCAGCCAGGCGGATGCACAGCGCTATCTGACTTCCGTGCAGGCAGGAACCTCTGTTAACATGATAAGGAGCAAAGAGTTGGAAGAGATGCCTGTTCACCTGCCTTCTTTGAAAATGCAGAATAATATTGTCGAGCTGGCAGCACTATCCGCCAGGGAGCGGATGATATTGAGCGCACTGGCTGAAAAACGAGGGAGATACATCTCCGTACTGTTAATGCAGCTTGCAAAAGAGGATAAAAAATGTTGAAACAAGTTGACCAGAAAGATATCAACAATGCAGCCTGGGCGGCGTGCGACACGTTCAGGGGAGTTGTTGACCCGGCACAATACAAGGATTACATTCTTGTTATGCTGTTCCTGAAATACATATCCGATGTGTGGCAGGACCATTACGAATCATACCGGGAGCAATATGGAGACGATGATGAGCGTATAAGACGCAAGCTGGAACGTGAGCGGTTTGTCCTTCCGGTTGTAAGGTTGATCGAAACCGATGAGAAGACAGGAGAAGGAACTTTGCTGGATGAGTTTCCTGCCACCTATTACAGCCTTTATGACCGCAGGGCTGCCGCAAACATTGGCGAATTGGTCAATATTGTGCTCGACCATATTGAAGAGTCAAACAAGAGCAAACTTGAAGGAGTTTTCCGTAACATTGACTTTAACAGTGAAGCAAACCTGGGAAAAACAAAGGACAGGAACAGGCGCCTGAAGCAGCTTCTGGAAGACTTCCACAAACCACAGCTGAATATGAAGCCAAGCCTTGTTTCGGAGGATGTGATCGGGAACACCTACATATACCTGATAGAGCGCTTTGCTTCGGATTCCGGTAAGAAGGCCGGGGAATTCTTTACCCCGCCAAAGGTTACGGAACTGGTTGCCAGGCTTGCCAGGCCAGAACCGGGGGACCGCATATGTGACCCTGCATGTGGCTCCGGCGGCCTTCTGGTCCAGGCTGCCAGGGAGATAGGCAGCCGCGATTTCGCTCTTTTCGGGCAGGAGTCGAATGGCAGTACGTGGGCATTGTGCCGGATGAACATGTTCCTGCACAGCTTTGACAGTGCCCGCATTGAGTGGTGTGATACGCTGAACAGCCCGCTTCTGGTGGAGAACGACCGCCTGATGAAGTTCAATTGTGTTGTTGCCAATCCTCCGTTCTCCCTGGACAAATGGGGTGCCGAGAATGCGGAAAGCGACCGCTACAACCGCTTCTGGCGCGGCGTCCCCCCAAAAAGCAAGGGAGACTGGGCGTTCATCAGCCACATGGTTGAGATCGCACTGGAAAAAGAAGGACGTGTGGCCGTGGTTGTGCCCCACGGAGTGCTTTTCAGGGGAGCACAGGAAGGCCAGATCCGCAGGAAGATGATCGAGGAAAATCTGCTTGACGCAGTTATCGGCCTTCCGGGAAACCTGTTCCCCACCACCAATATTCCTGTGGCGGTCCTTGTCTTTGACCGCTCGCGGGAAAAGGGAGGAGCTAGGGAGGACTGCAAGGATGTCCTTTTCATCGATGCCAGCCGGCAATTTAGGTCCGGGAAGAACCAGAACACGCTTTCGGACGAGCATCTTGCAAGGATCATGGCGACATACGAATCCAGAGACGACGTGGATAAATATGCTCATGCGGCAGACCTTAAGGAGATAAAGGAGAACGATTTCAACCTGAATATCCCCCGCTATGTAGATACCTTCGAGGAAGAGGAGGAGATCGATATCGATGCCGTCCAGCAGGAGATCGATGAGTTGGAAAAGGAGCTGGCAGAGGTGCGAGTGAAAATGGCTGAGAAGCTAAAGGAGATCCAGCGATGAGAGGGAGTAGTAAAAAATTAATCCGCAACAGCACTGCGGAATTTCTCATCTTTACCGGGCAGGCTGGCGAACAGAGCATTGAAGTAAGATACGAAGATGAGACTATCTGGCTATCCCAGAAAATGATTGCAACTTTGTTTGAAGTGAGTGTCAAAACAATAAGTGAGCATTTGATAAATTGCTACAAACAGTCTGAGATTAATAAAAATGAAACCATCCGGAAATTCCAGATAGTTCAAACTGAAGGTTCAAGAGAAGTCAAAAGATCGGTCGATTTTTACAATCTTGACGCTATAATTTCTGTAGGATACAGGGTTAATTCGATACGTGCAACACAGTTTCGTCAATGGGCTACGAGAGTTTTGCACGACTTTGCCATCAAGGGCTATGTGCTGGATAAAAAGCGTATGGAGAATGGTTCCTTCCTTAACGAAGATTATTTTGAGCATCTTCTTGAGGAAATTCGAGAGATCCGGCTCAGTGAGCGTAGGTTTTACCAGAAAATCACAGATATTTACGCCACCAGTGTGGACTACAATAGGAATGCACCTACAACTAAGGCATTTTTTGCGAGAGTACAGAACAAGTTGCATTTTGCCATACATGGACGCACAGCAGCCGAACTTATTGTGGAGCGGGCAGACAGTACTAAAACTAACATGGGGCTTAGTACCTGGGAAAATGCACCAGATGGTAAGATTTTGAAGAGCGATGTTTCAGTTGCTAAAAATTATCTTGCAAAAGGTGAACTGGAATCATTAGGACGTATCGTTAACGCCTATCTGGATCTGGCGGAGGAAAGGGCACGAAGAAGAATACCAATGACAATGGAAGATTGGGCTAAACGTCTGGATAAGTTCCTTGAGTTTGATGATCGGGATATTCTCCATGACAGCGGAAAAATAACTGCCGATGCTGCTAAAGAGTATGCTGAAAGCGAGTTCCAAAAATACCGCATTGTGCAGGACCAGATGTTTGAATCTGATTTTGACAGAATGATCAAGGATTTGCCAAAGAATCCAAAGTCTGAGAAATAACAGATACGGAAGATTTAATGAAATTACCTCTAACAAAATCACAAAATCCGGAATTGGAATCATGAGTCAGAATCAGATTAACACGTTTACGAATTATGCTGAAACCAGAAACCTGAGGTGCATGATGCTGTTTGCCGAATTTTTCCCTGATTATAAGATTATCGTTCCACTGGCACGACAATTAAGCTGGTCGCAGTTTGCTACCGATTCAGGAAACAATAACTCTGATTTTAGATTCCAGTTAACTGCGGAAGAATATAAGGTTTTGAGGTCACAGATTGTTACCTCAAGTTCAGAACGCGGTGGGCGGCGCTATTTACCTTACGCCTTTACCGAGCAGGGCGTGTCAATGCTGTCTACGGTATTGAAAAGCGAAACTGCATACCCCCGAAGTCACCCCCTATGTTACCCCCGAAGTTTTAAGGATGATTCAGATGATTACCGGAAAAATGTCACGAATTGATATCATCACCGCTCTTGGCCTGAAGGACGAAAAACACTTCAGGGAAAATTACCAGCAGATTGGAATCGCCACAGGTGTAATTGAGATGACAGTCCCTGATAAACCTAAAAGCAGTAAGCAGAAATATCGACTGACTGATACCGGAAAGAATCTTTTGAAAGGAAGGAAACACGAATGAACAATGATAGACAAAGGTTCCTGGGGAAATTGGAGGTGGAAGAATGAAATTGCCTGATGGGTGGGAAATGTACTCTTTAGGAGATATTTTCACGTTTAAAAATGGATTAAATGCTGAAAAAGCATCTTATGGCAAAGGTATCAAATTTATTAATGTCATGGATGTCCTTCAAGGAAACTCCATAACAGCTGACATTGTTTCAGGACAAATAACCTTGCCAGAAAAAAAAATAAAAGAAAATCTGGTCAAAAAAGGTGATGTTTTATTTAACCGTACTTCAGAGACCCCTGAAGAAATAGGAATGACATCAGTTTACTTGGATGATGAAGACGTTGTTTTCGGTGGATTTGTTATCAAAGGGCGCCCAATAGATAATAAATTAGATAACATGTTTAAAAAATACTGTTTTTTTTCTGAAAGTGTAAGAAAAGAAATAATTCGGAGAGGACAAGGTGCTGTTAGAGTAAATATAGGCCAAAAAGATCTGTCAAAAGTCTCAATGACGGTCCCCTCAATCCCCGAACAAAAAGCCATTGCCGACCTGTTATCCACATGGGATGAGGCCATCGAGAAGACTGAAAGGATGATTCAGGTGAAGGAGAAGCGGTTTAAGTGGTTGCTGGATAATCTCATTGTCAAACCCTGCCGTGAAGGAAAGTGGAAGGAAGTCAGATTAAGTAAGCTTTTTGAGCCGATGACAGAAAAAAATACCGTTGACGAAACAAATGTACTTACCACTTCTGCAGAGCACGGTTTGGTGAGTCAATTTAAGTATTACAAAAAAAGTGTATCTGCTGAGGACGTTTCGGGATATCATCTCCTTAAAAAAGGTGATTTTGCATATAACCGCAGCTCATCAAATGGATGTCCTTATGGAGTTATCAAACGGCTTGATGAAAGTAATCAAGGGGTTCTTTCAACTCTGTACATCTGTATGAGACCCATTTCTGATCAAGAGATGAACTCCGACTTTTATGTTCACCTCTTTGAATCGGGCATTCTCAATCGAAAACTTCGAGGAATTTGTCAGGAAGGTGCAAGAAGTCATGGGCTTCTTAATCTTTCAAAGTCAGATTATTTCGCAATGAAAATTCCATATCCTGCAATAGAAATTCAAGATAAGGTTGCTGAGGTTCTCAATTTAGCAGAAAGCGAAATTGAACTTCTTTGCTCTACATTTGAAAAATACAAAACCCAGAAACGCGGCCTGATGCAGAAGATGCTTACAGGCGAGTGGCAGGTGAGGGAAGAGATAATCAGAAAGCATTCCGGGGTGTGACTATGGCAAGGAGAAGACTGAATTCCCTGGAAAAGGCGGAATTGATCGCCCTGGTGAAGGACATGATGGAACTGTCTGCTGACAATAAGCTCTTTGTCAGGTCGGCGCTTGCAGACGCCGAAGATATTGAAGTTGAGAAGTATAAGAAGAAAATATCCCGTGCCCTTAGTTACAATATGAGAGGAACGAAATACTGGGATCTTAAAGAGGCGGGGCGCATTATCCGGTATCTTGAAAAGGCTACCGATGATCCGATGATCAGGGCGGACGTTTATGTGCATACAGTGGTGCAGGGGCACAGAATTACTGATGAGCTCGGAGATATTGACCAGGACTACTACCACACAATGGAAGATTTCTATGAGGACGCAGCAAAATGGGTTCTTGCTGCGCAAAAGCAGGGACACGACATTACACTTTTGAAGGAAAGCCTGCGTGAGGTCATGCTAAAAGCACAGGGCATCGGCTGGGGATACTGTGACGAGCTGTCAAGTCTCTGGTCAGAGTATTTTGGAGACAACGACGCAGAAGAATAAGGAGGAAAAAACATGGATACGTTCGAGACAAACGAAAAGGCTCTTTCACAGATTCCAGCAGTACAGCTTCTCATAAACCTGGGTTATGAGTATTTAAGTCCGGGCGAGGCGCTGAAGGAAAGGCAGAGCCGCACTTCCAATGTACTCCTTGAGAGCATCCTGCGCAGCCAGCTTAAGAAAATAAACCGCATCCAGTACAGGGGAAACGAGTACCTGTTCAGCGAGGAGAACATCCAGTCCGCCATCGAGAAGCTGAAGAACATCAGGTACGACGGACTGCTGAAGACCAATGAAATGGTATACGACCTCCTGACCCTCGGGACGGCAATGGAGCAGACCCTTGAAGGCAACTCCAAGAGCTTCAACCTGAACTACATCGACTGGCGCAATCCCGGGAAGAACAGCTTCCATGTAACCGTTGAGTATAGTGTCCAGCGCACCAGAAGCACCGATACCGTGCGCCCGGATATCGTGCTATTTGTCAACGGAATTCCCTTCTGCGTAATTGAATGCAAGGCTCCGCAGGTGGATATCGGGCAGGCTGTATCACAATCCATCAGGAACCAGACTGATGAACACATTCCAAAACTCTTCACTTATACCCAGCTGCTTCTTGCCATAAACAAGAACAGTGCCATGTATGCAACAGTCGCAAGTGCTGCAAAGTTCTGGAGCATCTGGAAAGAAAAACAGACGCAAGCCGGGACCCCGGAGTTTGAAAAACTACAGGAGCTTGTCAGCAAGCCGCTGGAAAAAGATATCATCTCCAGAATATTGACCACCCTCAACGCAGAGTCCGAAATACTGGAAAAAGAACGCCTTGTCACCGAACAGGACAGGTCGATATATTCACTGTGCCGTCCCGAAAGATTACTGGAGCTGGCATGGAAATTCACCATATTTGATGCAGGTATTAAAAAGATCGCCAGGTATCAGCAGTATTTTGTAACAAGATCAACCCTCAGGCGCATAAAGCAATTCGGCGAGGACGGATCCCGCAGGGGAGGCATCATCTGGCACACACAGGGGTCCGGCAAATCCCTGACAATGGTCATGCTGGCAAGGAGCCTCGCCCTTGACCCGGAAATATTGAATCCCCGGATAGTACTGGTAACAGACAGGGACGATCTGGATAAACAGCTTGGCAACACATTTGCCGCCTGCGGTCTTGAAGCAAATCGCGCCACCTCCGGGCGCAACCTTCTGGAACTTATCAGTGAAAAACAGTCAGGCATCATAACCACGCTGATCCACAAATTCGACAAAGCCTATGCTGCCGGGAAATACCAGGAAGGATCGCCAGATATCTTCGTGCTGGTCGATGAAAGTCACCGCACCCAGTTCGGATCGTTTTCCGCACGCATGAGGCAGATGTTCCCCAACGCATGCTACCTGGGATTCACAGGAACCCCCCTGATGAAAAAGGAAAAGAACAGCTTCACCAAATTCGGCGGACTGCTTGAGCCCCATTACTCCATAACACAGGCCGTTGAGGACGGCGCTGTGGTGCCGCTCCTTTATGAAGGGAGGCATGTGGAAATGACCCAGAACCAGGTGGCTGTTGACATGTGGTTCGAGCGCCATACCCAGGGACTTACCGACCAGCAGAAAGCCGACCTCAAACACAAATATGCCAGGGCGGAAATGCTGAACAAAGCAGAGCAGGTCATCTACATGAGGGCGTTCGATATAAGCGAGCACTACCGTGCAAACTGGCAGGGGACCGGGTTCAAAGCCCAGCTTGTCGCCCCCAGCAAGCCTGCCGCCCTGAGATACCACAATTACCTGAACGAAATTGGCACGGTTTCATCGGAGGTCGTCATTTCCCCGCCGGACATGCGCGAAAGTTACGATGAGACCGATGACGAAGCAACCGACGAGGTTGTCAAATTCTGGCAAAAAATGATGAGACGCTACGGGAGCGAGGAAGAATACACAAAACAGCTCATCAACCAGTTCAAACACGGCATCGATCCGGAAATACTGATAGTGGTAAGCAAACTCCTGACAGGATTTGACGCCCCGAAAAATACCGTATTGTACCTGTGCAGGGTTTTACGGGAGCACACTCTGCTTCAGGCTATTGCAAGGGTTAACCGTATTCACGAAGGCAAAGAGTTTGGATTCATTGTTGATTACGCAAGCATACTCGGAGAACTGGACAAAGCACTGACCATGTACAGTGCATTTGAAGGCTTCGACGAGTCGGACCTTGCAGGTACACTCAGTTCGATAAACAGGGAAATCGAAAAACTGCCCGGCAGGTACTCTGACCTCTGGGACCTCTTCAAAACAGTAAAACATGCCTATGATGAAGAAGAATACGAACTTCTGCTGGCAGACGAACAGCTCAGGGAAGAATTCTACTCCCGCCTTTCCGAGTATTCCAGAAACCTCGCAATTGCCCTGTCTTCAGACCGCTTTCTATCAGAAACTGACGAACAGACACTATCCCGATACAAAACCGACCTCATGAAGTTCCAGTCACTGAAAAATTCAGTCAAACTGCGATATGCCGAGGCAATCGATTACAGGGATTACGAGCCAAAGATCAAGAAACTTCTCGACACGCACATTCAGGCGGATGAAGTGATCCGGCTCAACGAGCCCGTCAATATCTTCGATGATAAAATGTTCGATCAGGTAAAAGAAGAACATGGGATCTACGAAACAAAAAAGACCGCTGCCTCCCGAGCCGATACAATAGCTCATGCCACCAGGAAAGTAATTATAGATAAAATGGATACGGACCCTGCATTCTATGAAAAGTTCTCAAAGCTCATCCAGCAGGCTATAGAAGATTTCAGAGCAAAGAGACTCTCTGACCTGGACTATCTGAACAGGGTCATGGATATCAGGAGCAAGGTCGTTGGAAAGGTACATGATGAAGTACCGGCTCAGCTCACCGATAATGAAGATGCTATGGCTTACTACGGAGTGATAAAACCGTTCATTAAAAACCATGGACTGGACGGGAAGGAGCTTGAAAAGATTATCGCCGATACTGCGGTAGCCGTTCATGTAATTATTGAAAAACACAGAAAGGTCAATTTCTGGGATGATGAGGATGCTCAAAAACAAACAGAAAACGAAATTGACGACTATTTGTACGATGAACTGAAGAATGGGAAAAATATCGACCTGTCAAGCGAACAGATGGACGGGATTATCGAAAAGGTCCAGCTGGTTGCAAAACACAGGAGCTACAGATGACAGGGGTAACAAATTGCGAGAACAGGTCATTTACCTATGGTCAGAAAACAATTGAATACCGGCTAATTTACGCAAAAAGGAAAACACTGGAAATCGCAGTCCATCCGGACAGTACTGTAATTATTAAAGCACCGACTGGTTCTGAAATCTCACTGATCGAGAAAAAGATACATAAAAGAGCGCGGTGGATCTTAAAACAGGTGGATTATTTCCGGCAGTTCACTCCAAAAACACCAGAGCGGCTTTACATCAGTGGAGAGACACATCTGTATCTTGGAAAACAATATCGCTTAAAAGTTACCAGGGGACAGAAAAATAGCGCCAGGTTGTCCGGAGGAGTTTTTCAGGTCACTTGCCTGGATGAACCTGAACCAGAACTCGTAAAAAAACTCATGAAAAAATGGTATTCAGAGAAGGCAAATATTCAGTTTGCCGAAAGTATTGAGAGATGCTGGCCAAAGTTTAAGTTTTTGGACTTCGGCAAACCTTCAATTTCTGTAAAATGCATGCAAAAAAGATGGGGAAGCCTCTCTGAAAAAGGTACCATGACATTAAACACGGAACTTGTCAAAGCTCCTAAACAATGCATTGATTATGTTGTCATCCATGAGCTATGCCATCTAAAGTATCATGATCATAGTCCCGATTACTACAGGATGCTTGATTCATTGATGCCGGGCTGGGAGAAAATAAAGCATAAACTCGAGCTCAGCATGGCTTAAAAACAAAATCCCAATGAATTAGTGTTCAAGACACTTCAGTATATCCTGTGGTTCGTACCTTGTTTTGATCATCCTGGTCCTTCCACGCATGCCCTTGCCTGAGAAGTCGGCATCCAGGAACTGAGAGGAATTCATCTTTTCGAGGATCTCATAAAAGCGCGTATATCCAAGTCCTGTGATTTCATGGAAGGATTTATAGAGATCACCTGTCTGCAGGTCCCCTCCCTTTGCTATGAGACCAAGCAAAGTCCTCTCATGTTCGGTAAGGGAGCGAATGCTGCGGCAGAGGTACGTGAGCCGGGATGCATCATAGGCTTTCTCGACATCCTCGAGGGATGTAGTGCGGCTTGCCCTGCGCTCTGCGTTCAGCCCTGAACGCTTGAGAAGATCGATACCTACACGCAGGTCGCCTGTGGTGCTCACATACTCCACGATGCGCTCACACACCTCATCCGGTACTACGTTCGGGTAAAAAGCATGCTGCACCCTGTTGCGGACAATATCCCCGATCTCACCCGGTCCGTATCGGGGGAAATTTATCTCTTCTGGCAAAAACACGGAGCCTACCCTGGGATCGAAATTATAGGAAGTACCCACATCACTGATGATAGCGATAACTGAAACCCTTGCTCCCGGATACTGTTCATGGGCACGTAGCAGGGAATACATAACTTCGTCTGCATGCCCTTCGTGGAAAAGGTAATTTATATCATCAAGGGCAACCACCAGTATCTTGTTGGTATCCACAAGATGTTTCAATACTTTCTCAAAAAGCTTCCTGAAAGCGACACCGGATGTAGGCGGCTTGATATTGACCAGCTTTTCGTATATCCTGGAAACTACCGCAAAACGTGTGGAATCCATCTGGCAGTTTATCTTTGCAAAGACCACATTATCGGTATGTTCCTTCATCTCATTGAACACTTTCTGGACCGCAGTGGTCTTTCCGGTACCCGGAGGGCCTTTGACAAGACAGTTCACCGGCCTCATCCCACGCATGGCCGGCTTCAGGCTGAACTTGAGGGCCTGCAACTGGGATTCCCTGTGTGCGAAGTATTCAGGAAGGTAATCCAGTTCAAGAACCTCACCGTTCCGGAATATGGTCTCATCCCACAGAAGCACGTCCTTGGTCACTTGTAAGCCTCTCTTTTGTCTATAAGGATATATTGTCGCGTAATCCAGCTTTGTAATTATATAAATATAGCCTGCCCATAATAACTTTTTGCTTTCATCACCGCAGCCCGCCTTCAGCACTGCTTCAAGCAATGAATGCAGCGATATTCAGTACAGTATCAACAAGCTGGTCAACCTCTTCCTGCGTATTGTACAATGCGAACGAAGCTCTCACGGTACCATCCACTCCGAGGAACCCTATGCCGGGAATAGCACAGTGATAACCGCTACGCACGCATATTTTCCGGGTCTGGTCAAGTATCATGGCAACATCGTGCGCATTCATACCGGTGACATTGAAAGGCACAACAGATGACCTTTCCTTTGGTCCGTAAACTTCCACCCCATCTATCCCAGCAAGCCTGCGGGCGGCATCCCGGGCAAGAGTTACCTCATGCTTCTCGATATCCTTCACCCCTACATCTTTCACATATTCCACTGCCCTTCCAAGGCCAATGACTCCCGGCATATTGGGGGTACCGGCCTCGAACTTTGCAGGGCTTACCTCGATCTCATAACCGGAATCATTCACCGCACGGACCATCCCCCCGCCAAGGAACAGCGGCTCGATAATATCCGGCTCCTTTATATACAACACACCGGTACCCTGCGGCCCCAGAAGGCCCTTGTGACCTGGAGTTACAAAAAAATCAGGATCCATGGAACCCAAATTTACGGGCATGTGCCCTGCGGACTGGGAACCGTCCACCAGCACCCGGATATCCTCCCCATGAGCATCTTTGATAACCCTGCTGACTTCCTGTATGGAGCCAAATACATTGGACACCTGGGTGACGGCTATCAAGCGCGTTTGGCCGGTAATTGCCGATATTATATCCCCGGGATCGACAATACCGGTGATATCAGGTTTTACAATGGTGAGGTCCACTCCCTCCTCTTTAAGCCGCATCCAGGGAAGAAGGTTGGAGTGATGTTCCACGAGGGTGACTATAACATGGTCGCCATCCTCCCAGGGAAAACCCAGTGCAACAACATTTATGCTTTCTGTGGCATTCCTTGTGAAGATGGTCTTTTTTACATCTGCATTCAGAAAAGCTGCGACGCTTTCCCTGGCATCCTCATAATGGTTTGTGGTCTCACGGGCAAGTCTGTGAGCTCCCCTGCCGTGATTGCCTGCATACTTGAAAAAATACTCCTCCATAGCCCGGACTGCAGGTACCGGGGTCTGTGTGGTGGCTGCATTATCCAGATAGATAACTTCTTTAAGAACCGGAAAGTCTTCCCTGACGGAATGGACGTCGTACATAGGAGTCCTTACGTCAATAAAATAAAAATAGTTTTGCAGGCTTATTTTGCCTGCAGTCCGCCTACCATGAAGCGGCAGAGATCCATATCCTCGTCGTTGAGTTCATCTGATGAAATCCCGGCGATAACGGAATGGAAATTGGATATAAAACAGTCGACATTGTCAGATCTGGTCTTATCTTTCCTTAGGTCTCTCATAATTCCTCCTGTCTCTCATATATTAACCAGATAAGCACTTTGTATATATATTACATACTTTATGTTGCTATCCGATTGAACACTACAATTGGTGTAACAATTATATATAGTTATTGTTAAAAGGAAAAGTCATCGGAATTAGCCCTTAAATAAGTAAGAGATAAGCCATTGTCGCAAGAATTTAATAGATATAAGAGACTTTGCCTAAACATGCCAGAGATAACTATAGACAAATCACATATATACATCAGGGGAACACAGCGCGTCCTGGGGGAGGAGACAACCCTTGAAAAGGCCAAAAGCAGTCTTAACAGGATAGGGGTTACAAGGGTTGCCGGCATAACGGACCTTGACAGGATAGGCATACCCGTGATCACAACGGTGAGGCCAAGCGCCGCAGAGGGAGCAATCTCCATATATTCCGGCAAAGGGAGCACAGAGAACCAGGCACGCATCTCGGCAATGATGGAAAGCTATGAGAGATGCCTTGCAGAAAGAAGTGGCCTGAATATGGATGTAAATGAGGACATTTCCGCACCCTGCTTCATAGATAGTTTTGAAGGCGCACTTTCCAGAGGCTCCGCAGTAGATCCTGCATCCCTGTTACTGTCTGAAATGCATTCCCCGGAGCAACTGATAGAGTGGACCACCGGATGGGACCTGCTGAAAAAAGAAGAAATAGCTGTTCCTGCAAATGCTGTTTTCCATCCCTACAACGCACCCGGCCGGGCGGCGAAGCTTTTCAGGTCCAATACCAATGGACTTGCTGCCGGCAACATGCCCGAGGAAGCAATACTTCACGGGTTGCTTGAGGTTATTGAAAGGGATGCTCTAAGCACTGCTGAGTTTCACAGGTTTCCTGGCAAAGAAATAATCCTGACAGCAGAGGATGGAGAGAACTATGAACTGCTGCGCAGGTTCCTTGATAATGATATTGATGTTAAACTATGGCTTCTGCCACATGATACGGAGATAACCACGGTTGTAGCGGCTACGGATGATGTGAGACTGATGGACCCGGCATTGCTTGTTATGGGAGCGGGAGCCCACCTGAAGCCCGAGATAGCGATAAAGAGGGCTCTGACAGAAGCAGCCCAGTCACGGGTCGTGCAGATACATGGCGCACGTGAGGACACTGACCGTGAGAGCTTTGTAAGGCAGATAGGTTACGACAGGATCAAGCGCATGAACAGATACTGGTATGATGAGGGAGAAAAGGTCACGATGAATGAGATCAAAGACCTTTCAGCAAACAGCCCCTCAGAAAACATCGAAACTGTTCTGGAGCAACTCAGCCGTGTCG
Source organism: Methanolobus sp. (assembly GCF_030682845.1). Taxonomy (GTDB): domain Archaea; phylum Halobacteriota; class Methanosarcinia; order Methanosarcinales; family Methanosarcinaceae; genus Methanolobus. Next base: position 54,627 of record NZ_JAUXNK010000008.1, read on the forward strand.
TTAACAGCGCTGTAATCGTGGACCTTTCCAGAGAGAGCATACCGGTTTCCGTCATCAGGGCCATCATACCGGCATTTGAGATGTACTCCCTCGACAGGGAGCGCATGGGGAGCAGGCTAAAAGCTGGAAAGAAACAAAAAATGGCTCCGCAAGAGCGCCCCTGGAGGCACAGGGTCAGGAAATGAGTGCAAAAAAGAGCAAAGCATTAGTATTCACAGGCACGAGCATCAGCCACGCAGATGCAAGCAAGATACTAGATGTTGATTACCAGCCCCCCGTTTTCAGAGGGAGTATGGAAACCGCGGTCATGGCCGGCTATATCCTTATTGGCATCATCGACGGAATATTCTTCAGCAGGGCAGCCGTTGCGCACAAAGAGATAATCAGAGCGATAGATGCAGGAGTTACCGTTGTGGGCGGATGCAGCATGGGTGCTCTGCGTGCCTCTGAACTCGATGTCCACGGCATGATCGGCGTGGGTAAGATATATGAATGGTACAGGGACGGAATAGTTGAAGATGATGACGAGGTCGCGGTGGCAACCAATCCTGACACATTCGAACCAGTTTCAAGTCCCATGGTAAATATGAGGGAAACTCTCTTTGCTGCCGCTCATAAGAAGATCATTGATGAAGAGAGCTGTGCGGCCTTAGTAGCACTTGCCAAGAAAACACATTACACCGAGAGAAGTTACTTTGGATTAACAAAAGAAGCTTCCATGATGAAAATAATATCTGAGGACAAAGCTGCAGAACTTCTGGATTACTGCAGAAATCACGAGGCAGACATAAAAAGGCAGGATGCAGTACTGGTCCTTGAGAAAATGAGAGAGCTGCTGCTCAAAAGTAATATGAAATAGGCAAAATACAGATGGATACAAGAGCTCACCTGCTTGTGATCTTTGGTTTGACTGCTTTGTACACGAAATGGAGCATATAAACTGCAGACATCACAAGGATAATTGTCGCACCTGAAGGCACATCATAATTGTAGGAGAGCGCCAGCCCCATTATACTGAAGAGCGCACCAAAGAAGATGGACAGGTACATCATCTTTCTCAGGTTCTTTGTGTAATGGCTGCTCAGGGATGCCGGCATAGTAAGCAGTGCTATAATTAGTATTATCCCTACAACCTTTATGAGCAGGACAATTGTCAATGCTATCAGGCACAGCAACAGAAGATAAAGACGCTCTACATTGATACCTGCGACCGTGGCAAACTCCTCGTCAAAACATAGGGACATGAATTCCTTGTAATAGGCATATACCACCAGGATGATCACAACATCAAGGGCAACCATCAGGTAGATGTCCGAGAGTGGCACTGTGAGTATGTTTCCGAAAAGATAGGTCATCAGGTCCGGCGCATATCCGGGGGTGAGATAAATGAGAATGATGCCTATAGCCATGCCCAGTGACCACAGTATGCCAATGGCAGTATCTTCAGCCACCTTTGTCCTTTTGCTTGCAAGCCCCATGGCAATAGCTGCTAACAGGCTGAAAGGTATCAGTCCGTACATCGGGTTGACACCAAGGTAGTACCCAAGACCAATACCCCCGAATGACGCATGGGAAATGCCACCGCTCAGAGAGGAAACTTTTTTGACAACAACATATACGCCTATGATCCCACAGGCGATGCTTGCAAGGATTGCTGCCATTATCGCATTCCTCATAAAGCCGTATTGCAGTATTTCAAGCATGGAAAGTTTCCCCGGTTCAATGAATCTTCAAGACCCTGTGAGGAACACCATGCGCTATCAGCTCTACCGGGCATTGGTATGCAGCCTCAAGATCAGCAGGGCTCAGTTCCTTTGAATTGTGATAGTGCAACCTTCGATTCAGACAGGCGACCTTGTCAACATAAACCGACAGGGCGCTCATGTCGTGAGTCACAAGCAGGATAGCGATCTCCGACTTAAGCCTGTTGAGAAGCTCATAGAACTCCTTCTGGTGTTTTGAATCTATCCCGGTTGAAGGTTCGTCCAGGATCAGCAATTTGGGATGTGTAACAAGCGACCGGGCGATGAAGACCCTCTGTTTCTGTCCGCCTGACAGTTCACCGATCTGGCGGTCCCTGTAATCAAGCATAGCGACTACTTTAAGAGCTTCATAGGCAGCTTTTTTGTCCTCTTCGTTATATCCCATGAAGGGACCTTTATGGCCTAAGCAGCCCATGAGAACAACTTCCCATACACTTATGGGGAACTCGAGATTAGAAGAGATATATTGGGGCACATAACCCGCATACTTGCGGGTCTTTTTTGGATCGTCCCCCAGAAGTTTGACCGAGCCACGATCAGGTTTGATCAATCCAAGGATGACTTTCAGAAGGGTGCTTTTGCCACCTCCGTTGGGGCCGATTATAGCAAGGAAATCCCTGTCCTCAACTACAAGATCCACTTTTTCGAGCACGGGAACATTGCCATAACTTACCCATACATCCTTGAGATCGATCACTTCAACCATTTAAGCCAATCCTTTTGCAAACGCTTCGGATACCTTTGCAAGATTATCTATATAATCTTTTGCAAGGGGATCGATAGCCACTACTTCTGCATTTATTTCAGAAGCTATAGACTTAGCACTTGTGGCACTGAAACCGGGCTGTACGAATATTACAGTAATATTCTTCTCCTTCGCCGTGTCTATCAGACGTTGCATATCTTTCGCACTGGGTTCCTTACCCTCGATCTCTACGGAAACCTCCACAAGACCATACTCGTCCGCGAAATAGCCCCAGGAAGGATGATACACTATGAAACTGCTACCCTCTTTCCCGGAAAGGGTTTCCCTGATCATGGCGTCTGCGCCATCCAGCTCTGCAAGATAGGCATCCCTGTTCTGCATATAAAGGTCTTTGTTATCAGGGTCGATCTGTACGAGGCCTGCATAGATATTGTTGACCATTATCTTTGCTTCCAGAGGGGATGTCCATATATGAGGGTCCTTTGCACCTGCTGCGTGTGTGTGACTGTGAGTGTGATTGTCCTCGTCGTGCTCCTCATGATCATGTTCTTCATGGTCATGTTCTTCATGGTCATGCGCTTCTGCATCATGTTCGTCGTGATCATGATCTTCATCACCATGAGAGTGAGCCTCCATTGTCCGCAGCTTGATACCGCTTGATGAATCGACTATCAGCATGCCTGAGTTCTGGGCTATCAGCCGGTCCATCCATACATTCTCAAAGTCCAGCCCCGAGCCTACTTTCACATACATCTGAGCCTTACTCAGGTCCCTGAGCTGCCCCGGGGTAATCTCATAGGTATGAGGGTCTGCACCCTGAGGAACCATAACGAGCACCCGGACCTGATCTCCGGCAACCTTTTCCACGAATTCGGCCTGCGGAAGGATGCTCACAGCAACTACCGGTTTGTCCGATGAGGCAGATACTTCCTGACTGTCAACGCAACCACTCGTGATGACAAGTCCTAAAGATAGGAACACTACTAATAACATAATTAATTTATTCATATTATACCTCCATTTAGCAATACTACCAAATATGTTGGCCATATGCCAAACATATGAGCATAAATCAGGGAACTCCACAGGACACATGCCGTATCTTTCCACATACGCTTGTCATGGGATGACCCATAGAAGTGCAGATCTTATCTACTGCGGCCTTTGAAACCAGGGATTCGAACCTCGAAGTCTCTTTACATGCTTCCTCCGCTGACAGACCATAATGACTAAGCATCAGGCTAAGTATATTGTGCCTATTGACAAGGAATTCAGCATACTTAAGGCCCGTTTCGGTCAGCCTTACACCCCTGTAGGGGATATGCTCCACAAGCCCGGTCCCAGCAAGATCACCGATGGTCTTGGTAGAGGTGGAAGGGTCCACCTGCAACTGAGTAGAGATGTCTGTAGTCCTTACAAGTCCTCCTTTCTTAAAGAGGAACTTTAAATACTCTACTTTCTTTGGAGAAAGCTCAAGCCCAGTGATATCCTGCATGCAGGGGAATTACAAACTGGAGATATATATTCTTTTGGATTTTGAGTCAAAAAGAAGGCAAAAGTTTGTATAGACTCCAAAAAAGGATTTAAGCCATTACATGAATGGCAGGTCACAAGAACATAAAAAAAATAGGCATTGTTAATTAAACATCGCTAGTTCTTTATTTCTGTACTTCATTAACAGGAGAACAGAGTATCTCAACATTTCAAGACTCTTTGAATAACACTTAGACTTTCTTCTCAATCTTGCC
>NZ_JAUXNK010000018.1 GCF_030682845.1 Methanolobus sp.
GGCTCTCTATCCCATAATAGGAAGCTACGGTAACCACAATCGTCCACATCAGAATGCTCAGGCTCATCCACAGCACAATAGGGTACTTCTTTGAACCCAGACCCAGGGCAATGAGAGCAGCAAAATGTGTGCCTGTAATGATAGGTGATATCAACGCCAGCCCTGGCAGGCCATATCTGTCCCATATGCGCACAACCTTCTTCTTTTTGCCTGAAGATGGCCGGTCCTCCTCACCCATCCTGAACCTTTTCCAGACGGAATTCAATGAATGATGTGCATATACGAGAAGATATACTGTGGCCAGATTCCCTGAAAACGCCAATAAGGCAACAGCAAGAGGGTCCAGGCCAAGGGCAATCCCCGGAGGAATGACCACAAGCAACTCTATCCACGGAACAGCTGCCAGTATGAACACCAGAGCATAAGCTACCATTCCCTCAGCATCATACAGTGTGTCCATTCCAATCATTGATGAATCAATTATCCCGGAATATATAGGCTTATTGAACAACAGTATATGACAAATATTTCCTGCCTGATGAAATGAACTGGCAATTATTTGGTTTACTAAGTCAAATAGATATGAAACAAAACATAAGAGAATAAACTCTATAACCCTCTTTTAGCCTTCTTTCTATCGTTAATCCTTCATTCCTCATCATCCACGAACATCCGCGCCACCAGACCCAGGTGATCCTCGTGGAACGGGTCCAGTTCTTTTCTCTGCAATACCTCGAACTCCACGTCAAAGCCGGTTTCCAGTTTCTGGACCTCTTCCTTGAATATGCGTTTGGGGCTGGCTACTGTGTCGATGCTCCTTGACTTGATGGAGAGCATGAGGTGGCCGTGCTGTTCGAGGAAGTATTTTGAGTTGATGGCGGCTATCTCGGCCTGGTTGGGCTGGGCCACGTCCTGGAAGATGACATCCACTTTTTCCACTATATGGGCGTAGGATTGGGGTTTGTTGGCGTCTGCCAGTATCGGGATGATGTTGGGGCGCTGGTCGCAGAGCTGCAGCAGGTCACGCATGGTGCGGGGGGAGAATTCCACCGCGTAGACCAGGCCGTCCCGGAGTATATCGGAGACATGGCTTACTGTAGTGCCCGATGCTGCGCCAAGGTAGAGCACCGCGGAATCATAATGAAGGGGAATCTCGAAATTCTTGAGCACCATGGCTCCGAGCTTGCTTCTGTTGGGGTCCCACTGGCGATATTCCACGTCTTCCTCAACTATGAGGCGCTCACCGTACACACTGATACCCGACATGAGGTTTTTCGTGGCAAGCATTTCCCTGTCATCGACATTAATACGGAATATACCGTCACTCAATTCTTCAACCGGCATTATCGCCTGCCTCCTTTCTTATTTCTGCTTTTGCCCCTGGAGCCGGGTTTCCCCGTAGGTTTTGACTCCCTTTTCGGCGGAGAGGGATTAGCTGTGCGAATAGCGTTCAGTTTCTTATCCATATTTTCCCTGATAGATGGATCCCGCTTGCCTGTATAGAAGTCCGTCCTTGCTGCAAGGCTTATCTTTGAAGCAAAGGATCTGGCAAGTTTACCCCTCTGCCACCAGGGTGCGTTCTTGATAACAACGTTATTGAAGATTATGCCATGCTTTGGGGGTGGTGTATTGCCCCGAAGGTGCTTGAAGAGAGCCCTGTGTGCGCCTATGACCTGCACTGTGCTAGAAGGAAAGCTGGCAAGCTTCTGCAGGCTTCCGGCCATGCTTATCAGTCTGGCTCCAAGCAGTGCACCTGCAATATCTGACAGGTTCGGTGCCAAGGAACCCATAGCCTTCACAATGTAGCTCTCGATGTGCCTGCGTGTGTCATAGAGACTGCACAGGTTCAAGGCAAAGGTTCTCAGGAGTTCCTCGTCTGCAAAAGAGAGTTCAGAGCCCATGGACATTGACGCCTTCACAAAAATCGGGTGGCTTTCAGGCACATTTGCCCGCGAACCGAAAGTGGAAACAAACCGTGCCAGAGGCTCGCCCGTAAGCTCCAGCTCAGGGAAATAGGCACCGTACCATTCGAGCAGGCGTTCACTGAGCTCATTGGAATTCCTGTCGATATCATCCAGCGCCTGGACCGCCTGTATGATGCGTCTGTCATCGGTATCATTACTTGATATCCTGCTCTTGGCAGCCCTTATACAGACTTCCCGCAGGAGGATATCATACTCTTCGTCCAGCTCAACAAAACATGAGTCAATAGCAGCCTGCCTCAGGTCAAGGTCTTGCAGCGCGGCACCCTGGCCACTCTCCTGCACTGCCAGAAGCCTCTCAGCCAGTTCAGCCGGATCCTTCCCTAAAAGCTGGCAGCCCGTTACCTCTCCCTGTTCGTTGACGTTAAGCCTGCCAAACCATGCAATGAATTCCAGGCCTATACCTCCTTTATTTCTGCGCCTGTGTTATTTGCCCTTGTGATCATAACCTTTCCACCGATAGTGCTATCCAGCAGGTCCTGTGCATCCTGCATAATGTTGGAAGCATCCTCTGTGTTGTCCACAACCGCATAGACCGCAGGTCCGAACGAGCTCATGCCTGCTCCGTATGCGCCTGATTCCTGCATAAGCATCATCACATCCCGAACCACCTGGTGCTGCAGTTCCACTTCATATCGCTTGAAGCCCAGGCTCTGAATGTGATTAACAGCATGTCCGAATGCCTCTATATCTTTTTCAACGACAGCAGGCATCATTTTCATGAGAATTATATGGGACAACTGCTGCACCTGTTCCAGAGGTATAGGGCAGGCCTTGCGGAAGATATCAACCTCGTTTGCGTCATAGGCACCCTGTACATCCGGAAGAGCTAGTACTATTTCCCAGTCGGGGAAGTCATGCCTGAAAAGTACCGGTGCCGGGTCTGCCCTGCTCGCAGATGACGGTGAAAAAGAGCCCTTGTCGCTGAACCTATGACCACCGTCAACGATAAAACCGCCGGTCTCAAAAGAAGCAACACCTATACCGGACGTACCTCCGCGACCTACGGCGATTGCAAGCTCCCGCACGCTCATCCCCAGGCCATACAGTTCATTGACAGCAGTTGCAGCCGACAGTGCAGCCTGGGTACCGGATCCCAGACCTACATGTGAGAACATGTCCTCTTCAATTGTTATACGCACACCCTCGCCTTCTGGAAGGACCTTCCTGGCTGCAGTTTCGATCCTGCCCTTCAGTATGGGTCCGCCTGTGACCTCTACCACATCAGACTTCTGTGCTGATATGACCACCTGAGGAGAACTCAGCGATATGCCCGCACCGCCATCTATCCGGCCCTGCGATGCGTTCATATCGATAAGTGTCAGATGTAACCTGGAAGGTGACGTTATTCTGATCATGAAGATGTCTATCAGTTCAGCATACTATTAAACATTACCAGTTTGCAATCGGGATGCTAATAGAATGTAATAGTATTTGCAGATTTAAAAAGTTGTGCATGTCGCATAAAGTAATCTTTAGTTATAGTACTAATAACTTGCTCACATGATTCAGAACATTAGTACTTGTTTTTAGTACCTTTGTTATTATACCACTGGTATAATCTTATACGCATAGGCGGGTTTACAAGGGCTTGATAAAATGTGTTGCCAACCAAAAATAAAGCTCAGTCCGATATTAAACAGAGTTTAGGTTAAGTAAAACAAAGACTTAGTAGGTATTGCGGGTCGTGGGGGAAATGAGCCGCAACACGGGAGTGGATTAGTTGAGAGATGTTGGGGAACATCTCGGATTCGTTAGGAGAGAGGCGCCTTAAAGCGTGGTGGTTTCCAGGCGCCTCTCCACACAATTCTAAAGATAGAATAATCCTTTACTATAAATAAATTGTTATATTATTCGGAGTTATACATAGTATAGGTGCTGCCTGTCAGGACAGTACATGTACATCTCATTCTTTAGCCGCTGGACAATATCACAGCAGTATTGCTCCAGGACACTGAACTTTTCTCTCAGGATCCTGCAGAGCTCACGAGTTGTGATGCCGTCGTATACATGGCTCGCGAGCTCGTACATGACTGACTCGACCAGCTCTTCCGGAGAGCAGGTGTCAGTTACTTCAGCAGAAGTTACCCATGAGATCTTCCGATCTCCTATGTAGGCATTTCTCTGATGCAATTTAATGCAGTGGAAAGAGTCTTCCCCGCATACCGGACACTTCGTTTTGATGTACATCTATTTTTCACCCTTAATAACCCAATGTAGAGATGAAAGAGTTCCATATGTTTATTTGTTTCGTTCCGATGGTGCTATTTATAACATTACGGTAAAAAGTATCAATATATCAATAAAACTCTAATGATTGTTGAATATGAGAGCACCAGACTATGATGCGGATACATATAACGCTTTATTGGAGGTATTTAAGAACTCACGTAAAAACGTTGTGTGTCTGACTGTTTACAAAGAACTGTGCCTCATAAAGCCCAATCAAAAGATCCCGGAGAGTTTACGATGCAAATTACGGAAATTTTGCAGGACAAATTCCAGTTCATCGGGGGGTGCCTGTAAGAAGCCTGCTCAGGAAATATGGGACTTCTTTTTAAATGAAATACAAGGTCAGCTGTAATAGAGATTCATCGGTCATCGGTTAAGGAGAATTTTTTGACTGACAGCTATCGATTTTATGCTAAATGTCTACCGTGATTTATGGTCAATTTTTATGAAATCAATATCATGTTCCGGTATATGACATGCTCGAATTTTAGTCAACTGTTTGATAAATTACAGCTACTGGTGAAATTCTCTTCTTAACCGATGACACATGACTCTCCATTACATGTAGAAAAATGCTGAAGCTGACAAACCTTTTACGCTTAATGCTCATGTACGGGAAAGATTGGAGTTGTGGGAAGGGGTTTGAAAGATTTTATATCTAATCTGATTATTCGCGTTTAAAAATATGTTGGAAGCTAGGGTTGCTTGTCTACGTCAATAAAATCATCAAGTCTAAAAGAAGTTAACATAATACCAGTAACTGTTAACGAAGGATCTGTTTCATTTGCTTTTTTGGTGTTCCAAGACCAAATACGACAACGGTGGTCTGCAGGATTATCCACAAGAGACGCCCCCTTTGGTATTATCTCTTCAGGAATACCCATACATAAAACTCCATTATAAATTATTCTAGGCTCGTGATCGCAAATTCGAAGGTCTTCTCCACAAACATTACATGTTAATTTTTTAATAAGCATTTCAGGGCTCATATAGAGACCTTGCCCATATTCTTTCAAAAAAACACTTTCAAAGTAAGCAATTTGTTCAATCAAAACTTTAATAGTATCTGAAGGGATGTAGTGAGAGATATAATGTATTCGTTCCCTAAAATCGCAAAGCAATATCCAAGCCTTCTCAACATTTTTTGGCTGTTTTTTCCAATCAGAAGAACTTGTAATTATCTGTAAATCGATTAGATTTTGTAGACCTCTAAACAATATCCCAACAACAAGAGCTTGGTTTTTTGTTTCCTCAACATCTGGTTGATTTTTATCTAATACCAGTCTACACTTATTTAGAACCCTGTCAGTGACTTTTTTTGCATCATCAAAGTCATTTTTAGAAAGAAAAGAGATACATGTACGATAAGCAGTAGAAATTTCATATTGGAAATGAATATTATCCATTTTCAAAACTCCCTTTCTATTCTCTTTTTGCAAAGGTTTCTAGTATTAATGATAGAGTCTTAGCATCCCCATCATATTTGATTTTACTGCCATTTGGAAAGCGTAGATTTAAATGAACCTGTGTCTCCAAAACCTTTAAAGCTGAAATATCTTCTTCAGTTTCATTTTTTTTGTGGTTATTAATTTTATCGCAAATAGCAAATAGAACAAAAGGAACAACTACGTTTTCAAGAATCCATACTGTCCCTAACCAAATATCTGCTCCTCTTCTCTCAAAGAAGTATGTATCGAGCCCTAAATCATTTGAATTAGCACATTCAATGCGGCTTGCTTTTAAGTTTTTATATAAGGATAATGAATCTATAGTATCTTTAAATTCGTCTTCATTTTTATCCTCTATATTTTCAGGTAAAATGAGAACTTTGTAATTTGTTAATATTGAAGTATCAATTCCATAATCATTTAGTACTTTATAAGGAGAGACAATCATTTTTAAGGCCCCACGTGGATATAGCTCTAATTCTTTGATAGATGTTATATGATAAAAATATGAGTGTTTTAAAAGTTCCGTTTTTTCTTGATCTTTCAATTAACCTCACGTCCTTAACTAAAAATATACCGTTGCGTTTTTCTGAGATCACTATTGCCCATCCCATAAATGCGAGGGGTATGATTCGAGCTCTAAATCATGGCACGGGAAAGGAGACATCTGATGTCTGAAAGAGGATTGCACTTTGGGGAGGAAGCCAATAGTATTGATGAGCAGTCTCTAGGGATTAAGAGAGCCTCGGAGTTTAGGAATAAAGAGAAAATCATGAAAAGGATTCTCAATATGCCACAAAAGAAAGCTGAGTCAAGAGGAATAGGAAGGAGTACATTTCAGGATATTCAGAGAAGGGTAAGGGAAGAGGGAGATATTAATTTGAAAACTATAAAGGTTAATCCTAGAAGAATAACAATGTCCGTATATTTAGATCGTATGCCTAGCCATATTTTATCAAATATATTACTGAGAATTGGTAAGATCAAATCACCTAGTGACAACACACGCAGATCTCTTTCCTTTTACTCTTCAATAATAGTGATTAAATCAAATATAACCAGCTGCTTTAAATGCAGCAGCTAAGGAAAGCAAAAATACTCCTGTGTAAATCAATAATGTAGCATAATACCATTTCTTGAATCTGTTCTTAGAATTGTCGATTTGGTCGCCAATAATCTCATTAACTTTTTCAGGATAAAGTTGTTCTCCAAAACGTTTTTTTCTATGATCAAAGTTGTCAGACAATGTTTTATACTGTTCATGTTGGTACAACATATTGTAAATTAATGGGAATAAGAGAACATAGATAGCATACGATGCTATTACTATTGCAATTATATTTGGATTAGGATCCTCACTAACAAGGGCAGCTATAGATGAACCAATTAATACTGCAACTGCTGCCAACATAGTTTCTGTTAGATTTTTGACTATGTTTGTGATTTGATTCGAAAATGCTTGAACAGTATCAGAAACATCTTTTTCTAAGACCTGAACTTGCGACACGTAGCCATCTACTTTTTTTCCAATAAAAGCTCTCCAGTGCCATATCAAACTTTGATAAATAACTTCAGAATTATGGATTAATAATTTGTACCTATCAGAAGGAGTAGCACTGTTCAAAGCTTGTGCTATTACAATTTGCGTAAATGTCAGGCGGTCAGCTGAACAATTAGACTCATCATCATATGCCCATCTCAGCGTTTTCATTAAATTTTTGATATCTGATAAAACATCATCTCTAATCAGCGATGTGTCTGCCGCAAGTTCAATTTCTATATTATGATTCGCACCTGCATATGTTGAAGCAAGTGGCCCTCTATTGTTACCAGTCGTTTTACCAGCTGTGTACAATAAGATGCTATTAATTTGGTGAAGAAACAATCGTTGAGCCATTAAATCAATTGGATTATCACATTCTGTTATTTCTAAATGCAACGGCGTAAGGTGATTAAGCCAAGGTGTTTGCCAATTCAGATTATTCTGGCAAATGTCGTACATGTTTCTCAGGTTGTCTGGGTTTTCCAACGGTTTTGATATTAATTGATTTAGTTGGTCAATATGGTTGCCACTAATGACCGAAAAATATGTACCCTCCAAATAAATGTCATGATTTAAAACTATTACAATAGTTTTTTTGAAACAATCTTCTTCTGAACCCCAAAACAACTTTTCTAAACGACTCAATCCGCTCTCTAATAATTTCTCAAAGGCAGTGGAACAGAAATATAGATAATAATTACAGTCTGGATGAGTCAACCTTAAATTTTCAACCAACTTTCTTTTGTTTATAGTTATTAACCAAACATTTATTACTTAATAAGTATAACTATATTTCATGGCTAAACCAGAACAAATTCTGATAGAGCATCATCTTTCATCAGA
>NZ_JAUXNK010000020.1 GCF_030682845.1 Methanolobus sp.
TGACCTTCATAAGCTGCCGATCCTGCCCCTTGCAGAGAGTTGCCCTGAATGTGAGAACTACTACTCGTGTCCTGTCACTCGTATACTCCATGAGCACAGGACCTGCGACGGTATTGCACTCACGTATCAGAAACTTGTGGCACTGATGATGGCATGCAGCAGCAGGCCAAACACCACAGCTGAGCAGGTGCTGAAGAACATATCCCATATCCACAACGCAGTTCTCGATGAGGTTCACGAGATACAATACGGGAGATCGACCGGGATAACCATCTACAGTGATGCCTGGAAGGACATGAAATGGCTGAACACCACCCGGTACCTTTCTCTCATGGAAGACTTCGATCATATCCGCAAGGTGGTGGTTGCCTTTGGGATGATGTTAAGCGAGGCGGACGTTCAGAACGCAGTGATGCAGACGTACAATAACGCTGCAGATGACAACTATTTCCGGCACAAGCTGAGCAAGACCCTCAAGAACTGCTATTGCGACGTGGGTGAGAACAGTACAAAGTTCATCATGGCAGTGTATAGCGATATCATCAAGCTCACCATTGCCAGAAAAGAATACAAGCTGTCCATGCTCGATGTGCTTGACCTGTACAGGATAATGAACATTGTCACAAGCGAGCAGGTCGTGATACACGGGATACGCGATCGGGGTATCATCAAGATCAGGATGGTCGCGGTGGACCGGATGTTCACCAGCATGCTTGGCTCTTTTATCATGAGCATCCAGAACAAGGCAAAGCGCACACTGCTCACGTCGGCCACGATCTGCAGCCATGACTATGACCAGTATTTTATGGGCAGCGTCCGCCCCCATGACATTACCTTCGGGATGGGCGGGGATCCCATGAACACCAACTCGAAGATGCTTATCCTTGCAGACTCGAAAAAGTATGGAGCAATTGGCAGGAACTCCCGGTATAACAAAAAGCATGAGATCCTGGACCGGGTAACAACAGTGCTCAATCTGTACGGGGATGAGGACTGCACCATAATCACACTGAGCATAGCGGAGGCTGTGGAGATGGAGAAAGACCTGGAAGCGCTCGGGCATCCTCACAGGGTGGCCTACTACAAGGCCCCTGAAATGATGGGTGTTTCGTCCGATGCCAGGGTGATGATCGCTATAGGAACGGCAATGAAACCCGCGAATTCTTTCGATGCTATATGCAAGACAAAGGAAGGGTCGCTCATCCTCCGGGAAGAGGCGGTACATTGTGACACCTGGCAGGCATGGTCCAGGGTGAAGGACCCTGGAGGCAAGGTACCGAGCCTGGTGTTTGCATTGGGTTGTAGCCTGGAGGAATGTGAGAACATTGTGACCTGGGGTTTCGGGAGAACAGTTGAGATCAGAGAAGGTAAGAACGGACAAAAGAAGGAGGTAAAGGTAATGGTGGACAGAAATGTGGTAACCTCTCCAAAGATAGTCTTATGCAGGGAATTTGAGAGGATGCTGGAAACAGCGAAAAAGCACAAACCTTTTAAAAACATTTTAAGGGCATTAAAAGAGAATCGAACTCCTGACCAAAAAGCCCCCATATATTATATTACGGGGGCTTTCAGGCAAAATGTTAGATATGTTTTAGAATGTTCAAAGTTCGATCTTATTAAGTACCATCTTCTCAACAGGTCTGATACCTTTGCAGAGCAGAATGTCAATGGTACTCAATATTTCAGGGTCTCTGTTCCAGTGACTGACACCATCATCGAGAACCATATTGCAGGCAAGATAACCATCGGTTCTTACTCCACCAGCAGGGAAGGAACTTGTAAATGGTTATGCTTCGATGTTGATGCACACCGAAAGCCGGGTGACAGCGAGGAAGATGTCATTGAGAAAGAGCTCAAGGCAGAGGACGACCTCAAGAAGCTCACTTCCTTTCTGGACAGCGTTGAAGCGAAGTACCTGGTAGAGTCTTCCGGTTCTCCTCATTCATACCATGTGTGGATGTTCATCGAGGATGTTGCAGTCGAGAAAGCTTACTACTTCGCCAATGCAATTGCTAAGGAAGCGGGCTTTGATGGTGAGGTGAACCCAAAACAGAGGACATGGAACAAGGACAATCAGTATGGCAACCTTGTGAAATTGCCTTTTGCATTGCACAGAAAACACAGGGTCTTTTCGCATATCCATGGATGGGAAGGTGAAGCCATGGACATTGCTGTCTATGATATTTCAGACATTGATATTCCAAAGACAAGAAAGAACAGAAGCATGTCCTTGAGACCGGTTGATGTAAAGCTCAAAGGTGTAAGGCCATGCATCCTGGCTGCTCTTGAAAAAGATCTTTCCGGTGACCAGGGCAATAAGATGCGAGTGGGCATAGTTCGTGAGTTCTACAATTTTGGTATGACAGATAAGGAACAGCTCATCGATCTGTTCAGGGGTCAAAACGATTTCGATCATGGAAAAACAGAGTATCACGTCACCAAGATCATTGAAAGAGAATTCAATGTCTGGCCTAGGGAGACCTTGCTTGAAAGGTGTCCCAGGTACCTGAACTGCGAGAACTGTGATAGGTTCGACTGCAAGGGGACACAATGACCTTCACTCCAGTATCCCATCTCTGCATCCATTGCAAGGTGTTGTCATGTGACCGACCTGTCCGGTTTATTTTGAGAATTGTTTCCTTGCGAGTATTTCCTATTATACTATACATATCTTATTTTTCCATATATAAGGGATTAGAGAAAAGTAGGACAAGTCGGGCAGGGTACAAAGTTTTCAGCTATTCAAGGGGTGGTAGTATGAACTTTGCTCCAGTATCCTGCATGTGCCTGTATTGCAAGGAGAGGACCTTCATCAGAGGACAGTTTGACAGGGTCACCTGCCTCAAATGTAGAGAGATGATGAAAGTGATCACGGGATGGAAGTTAAGGCTATCCAGAATACCGGTCATTCCAGGCGAGAATGCCTCAAATTTGCCCGTGGTTTAAAGAACAGAGGTTAATACCAGCCGGAAAAACCGAACGCAAACAAAAAAGATAGATATTTTCTAACGTTCAAAAAAGAGGGAATGAGATGACCACTAAAAAAATAATTCTGCAAACGATCAGAAAACACTGCCTTGAATGTGTGTGGGTCGCCGATGGAAGTTGAGCTGTGCACATCTGCGAATTGTGTACTATATCCGTACAGGTTTGGAAAGGACCCACAGCCAAACCTTCGCAGATCCAAGATTATGGGTGTCAATAACACAGATCAATTTTCCAATAACTCAACGCCTGTGCGTAAGAAAATCTCTCTAGAATCAACGAACGCAGAAAAGGTGGTACCTTCGTATGGATAAGCATTTTTGAGGCGTTTTTGGCTTGAATTTTGGCATTTTTAACAAGAGGATATTATGGAAATACAACAGATCAACATTAACGAATTCAGACCTTTCGTCAACGACCCAAAGGCCCATCCCGGAAACCAGATGAGCATGCTAAAGCAGTCATTAAGAGAGTTCGGCTGGACCAATCCTATCCTTATCACATCCGATAAGATGGTCGTAGCAGGTCATACAAGACACCAGGCTGCCCCTGAGCCGGGCCTATTCGGTGGTTTCGGCACGACACAGATTGAGTTACATGATCGCGTCTGTTGCGGAGTTGAACTTGATCCACGTTACTGTGATGTGACTGTTCAAAGGTATGTCAACCTGAATGGCGATTGTAAGCTGAAAATAAACAGCGAGGTATACACATGGGAAAGAAGAAGGGCAGCTTAATAATGGCCGAAGTATCCGAGCCGCTCATCAAACTCCTCAAGACCGGTGTCCCTGTGATCCATGCATGTGATGCCGTGGGAATCACGTCTGTCACCTACTACGACTGGATGAAGCGCGGAGAACAAGAAACAACGGGCCATTATCATGATTTCTACCTGCAGATAAAAAAGGCCAGGGCAGAGGCCATTGCCAGGAATGTTGCTATCATCCAGAAAGCAGCACCTCATACATGGCAGGCTGCAGCATGGTGGCTTGAGCGCACCTGTCCTGCGGAGTTTGGAAAACGTGGGGTGGAGATCAATATGGCCCAGAACAACGTACAGATCAACCCCGATGAAACGCGAGAGAGGATCGCTTACAAGATCAATTGCATTGCAGCCAGGCTCAGAGCCCCAGATGACCCTGAGTGATATAGCGATGACGAGCTCCAGCAAGTGGAAGTTCTGGGCCAGGAGATGATCGAGGATTCCAGGGTGTCGAAGGTTGTCAATTTCCTGCGCATAGTGGTTGGCGTGGACCCGGCGGTCACATCATGTCCTGGATACCGTCCACGCAACACCACAGAAATGGGCACAGGAGATCATTGTAGCCTACTACAAGCACTCGGCAGACCGGGGCCGAAGCGCTCTGTACGAGCAGGGTAAGGTTTATCGTGTGTGAACTACCACTCGGCTAAATCTTTGGCTTAGTGTTAGTTCAGGGATACACTATGAAGAACATATTTATGCCTCTATTCCATAATTTCTTTCATGGCATTAAAAGCAACCTTTCTGAATTGCACTTTGAAGCGTTCTCCCAAAATATCAAATACGAGAGCTCTTATTGACAAAGCTGCAAAGTTATTTAATGAGCTAGATGTTGAAAGTGAAATTATAAGAGTTGTGGATTATAACGTCAAGTTTGGTGTTTCCTCTGACGAGGGGGAAGGTGACGAATGGCCTCTGATATTGGATAAGATAAAAGCATGTGATATCCTCGTTATAGGATCTCCTATATGGTTTGGGGTTCGTTCATCTGTGGCACAGTTAGTTTTGGAGAGACTTGATGGGACTTATGAAGAAAGTGATCCCCAAACAGGTAGGTTCCCTCTTTATGGTAAAGTTGCGGGTGTCATTGTCACAGGTAACGAGGATGGTGCACATAATGTAGCAGCTCATACTCTCTTCAATCTGACTCATCTGGGATGTACTGTCCCCCCAAATGTAGATAGTTATTGGGTCGGTGCTGCAGGCCCGGGTCCAAGCTACATAGCTGCTGGTGGGGAGAAGCATCTTTATACCAACAAAACAGTGCGATACATGGTGAATAATCTTGTTTTCTTTGCAAAACTTTTAAAAGATAATCCAATTCCTACTAACCTGAAAAAACTATATGAGGATGCACTGGATGAAAGTGAATAATAATTTCAGGACTCCATTCATAGCATTTGAGGCGTCACCTTTAATTTCGTATTTTTCAGATTCAAACGAAATGCTAGTATATGGAAGTAACACACATCCTGCAACCTTAGAAGGCACAACAAATCTTGGTGGCTATGTTACAATACTCCGAAGTGCCGCCCCGAAATGAATTTAAAGTTCCACTATAATGGTTCAAGCATGAATCAGTTTCTTGCTATTTAATTATAAAGGACCTTATTCTTTTCATCCGTACATCATAGGTTTACTTCGTATTCATTTGACCCAATAATCCTTTTCCCTTTTATCATCCGCAGGAGCTTTAAGTTCTTCAGGATACGGGTAGAGGAATGTATCCTCATAGGCATCCTCCCCAAAAGAGCGCGATGCAAACATCCTCATGACTTCAATAACAGCATCCAAGCTTATCCGATTATTGCTGAAACGTCCAAGCATTTCCTCGAAGAAAGAGATCTCTTCTGAGTTTTCGCATTCAAAAGCAAAGAACATATTTCTTAAAGCATCCATTTTCAAAGCAAGGCTACCGGGCTTTTTCAGCAACTGCTTCAACAAAGATTCGTAATCTTTTATCATCTGAGCGATTTCTATTTCCCTTCGTATCAGTTCTGACATCTCAGTGAAGACTGAATTACTATAGGACATGAAAAGGAAACGGTTGTTCTTATGGAAACTGAGCAACTCATCATAAGAACTTGTCTCTTTCACATACCTGAAATTCGTAAAAGCGTACAACTGGGTAAGGAAATGATGACGTATATGACTGTTGCGCAACCGTTCATTCTCTTCGATGGGATATCCTTCATACCGTACAATGACCTGACCTGCAAAAAGACCCGCACCTCTCCCTATAACAGGAGACATGCTTACACCGGAATATATTTTTACATCATCGACTCCCATACTTGGGGAGAGGCCTTTGTATATGAAACCGTCTATGTGGTCGATGTTATCGAGGAAACGGGTAGTAAAGGAATTCATTCTTTCCGTGAGGTCTTCCCCGGTCTTTGGCTGGATCAGGCGATGTTCACCATTCTGCCTTACAATCCTCAAAGTGTCCCTGGGAACCCCCAGACCTATTTCAACCTCCGGGCATACTTTAATAAAATCAACAAGAGGGATGAGATCTCGCACTATCTGAGAAGGGATCACTTGTCCGTTATATCGCACTTTATCGAATTCAAGACATCTGCTTACTAGAACAGTTGGCCGTGGAAAACTTCTCATATGTTTAAAGTATATCCCGTGGGATATAGTCGTAACGCATGAAAAAGCACTTTTAAGCAGTGATCTGATTGACAAGAAGAGTACAAAAATATATATATATATATATATATATTTATGGTTTATAAAAATACTCTTTTCTTGTAGGAGCATTTAATTTTAACCTCTTGTGAGCGATTTTTGGTACATCGATAATAGCAAGGATGGTCCATATTGTGGTAGGTCTTGCAGCAGTCTATATGATATACTTCGCTGCAACAAAGAAGTAAGGGGTATTACCAAAATCAATTGTATATGTAGTGTGCAGAAGGTAGGTTTCTGATATTTTCTGCAATAACTTTGATATGGAGGGACAAAATATTATTTCTAAGTATAAGCACATGGCAACCAGAAAACAGTGACAGGGTCATCGAACACTTCAAGAAACTGAGGCCTCCTGCAGGCATCAATGTCATCAACCAGTTCGTTGGTATCCGATAATGGGAAATACTGAATATAGACATTAATTTCTTCGGATTGTAACTATCCCAAGGTAACCGTCTACAGTGACATTGTCACCATTCTGGATTATCTTTGTTGCATTAGGTATCCCTGTGACACAGGGAATGCCGTATTCTCGTGCAATGATGGCTCCGTGTATCAGCATTCCACCTCTGCGCTCTACTATCCCACTTGCAAGAGGTACTACAACTGTCATGTTAGGGTCAATGGCATCGCATACAAGGATCTCTCCATATTTGATGCTGAAAAGCTGCTCATTCTTTGTTATCACCCGTGCGATTCCGGTCACAAGTCCTTCGCTCGCAGGCTGGCCCTGTAACTGTCGAGTACGCTCCCCATCCACTGAAATTTCGGTTGTTATTTCTTCTTTTTGTATGGGAACATAAGTATTATCATCAAGTGCTTTGACTATTTCTTCTTCCCCGATTTTTTCCGCAATGTCATATTCCTGTATTCGGGTTGCTATCCTACGTTTTGCCTCTTTCAGTGAGACCAGGTACTGCTCCTCTATCCTTCCGAGATATATATTGTCATCATCACGCAGACGATAACTTAAGCGTCCGATATCAAGTATTTCCTCTGCAAATGCTCGGTCTTTTTCGGAGAAAGCAGAAATGAACCTCTTTTGCAGATCGCTGGTATCCTTAACGACTTTCCTCTTTTCAGGGCTGGCTGCCAATTCGGCAATTAGCTTCAACAGTTCTTTTTCGTCCTTGTAGATGCCGGAATGTCCAAATGTTTCAAAGAAAAGTCCGACCTCTTTCATGAAATCCCCTTCAATCGAGTTATTAATTGCCTTCTCCATCAGAGAATCGTCCCTTCTCAGTATTTCAGCCAGCCTGTTAAGCTCATCGTTCCTTTTAATACTCAACAGGCCGGAGCCTGCAAGCAGGTCCACGAATTCATATGGATTTGAAGGCCTTAACATATCATTATAGAGTTGGCCGAACAACCTCATACCATGGGCAAAGGGAATGAGCTCATCAGCATATCTCTTTTTCCAGTACTCATACAACTCTTTTCTGCGATTTATCTCTCTCGCAAGCCCCGGATCATCCATATCTCTGAATTCTATCGTCAGCATGGCTTTTGAATCTCTTATCATTTCAGGTAGAAGCTCATCTTCTATCTTTTTACGAAGCCTTTTCAAATTGTCCATTGTCCTTCTTAGGGACATATACCAGAGTTTTTCTTTTTCGAAGGTGGTTGTTATTGGCCTTGACTGGAGAATATATATCTCTCCATTCTTTTTTGTCCATTCAATATCTTGTGGATGGCCAAACCTATTCTCTATGATCAAAGCTGCTTTACTCAGTGAATAGACCTCATTTTCATTAAGAGGGGCAGTATTGAACTTTTTATCAGGAGTTGTCTGAAGGACTGTGCCTATTTCACTCAGACCTGATATCTTTTCACGACCCGAGGGATTTACATGTTCTATTATAGTACCTTTATCCCTGTCAATTATCCACCTGTCGGGCTCTACATCACCGTCCACAAGCCCCTTGTTCAGGCCATGAACAGCTTCGATCATCATTTGCCTTTTATCGCCGGGGTTGCTGCTAAAAACTATTCCAGATGCTTCCCCTGCGACAAGTTCCTGTACCATCACCGCCATGCTGCTGTGCTTTATATCAAGACCCAGCTCATTTCTGTACAGTAAAGCCGCATCTGACCACAGGGAAGCCCATACAAGCCTTATGTGTTCAATTATAGAGTCCATGCCTCTAACATTCACATAGGACTCATGAACACCTGCAAATGAGGTTTTTGCAGAATCCTCTCCCGGAGCAGAGGAACGGACAACAACAGGAATTTCGTTGAAGAACTTGGCTAAATTCTCCCTTATATCCTGGTCGAGATTTTCAGGGATTGGTGTTTTAAGGAACATATTCCTTATTCTCAAGGATGTGTCCCACATCTCCTCCCAGCGCATATCCTTAATATCTTTCCTCGATAGTTCCAGCATTATCCTGCCTTTCAAAGAACCGGAATCCAGGAATCTTTCATAGGCTTTGGTGCTGATGCATACATAGGCGGGGATTTTGAACCCCTCCATCATTGCAACATGAAGTGAAAATGCCTTTGATCCGATAATGCCCCTGTCTTTTTCCTGTATATTCTCTGCTGTGATAACAAGGTCATTCATTCCATATCAATCTCCACGACATTCTGGAATCTGCTTGCAATAATGTAGCTTTTGACCACCATTCTCATTAGGGCTGATGAAGGGGATAGCAGGAAGTCCTGAAGATATGGGTGTTTCCCAAGGTAAAGTGCCTTGAAGCCATCGGTCTTCTCAACCTCCACAACGTCTCCAATAGCGTTCACAGCCATAGCATCCTTGAAATCATTTTCATTGTTGGACCTGTTATCGATCATCATGGATGCTCTCCCTGAGGCTTTAATGTAAGAGTATTTCCTGGTAGCAACAGGGGTTACAAAAAATATGTATTTAAGGTCATCACTGGCTACGAAGCCAACAAGGTTTGTATAGGGCTCATAACCATGAAATGTTGCAAGTACCGCAAGTTTTTGCTCATTCATAAGGGTCTTCAGACTATCTATTAAATAATTTTTTGACACCTTGGTAACCACCACCTAAGTATCACTTTTATTGATTCCAGTATATTTATGCTTTTCATCTCATTGTCAACGACCCCCGACCGAACAGGTTGTCCGATAATTCAATTTCATCACAAAAAGGGAGAACAAGAAGGGGTATAAAGCCTTTTAATCGGAAAAGAAGACAGTCTTTTCGTCAAGGAGTGAAAACTGTTAAACTTGGGCTCTTATATAATTATCAGCCTATCCTCTTAATATTATTTACTATTATACATAAATCGAATAATTTATATATTATGGATTGTTTCTGATAACTGCATAATTTTTGTGCGTATATTCCTGTCATTAGCTTAATTATGCGGTAGCTAATTGGCATAATACCTAAAACGAGGTGCTTATTTGAATAAAAGTAAACGAATGCGTAACATCATTATTTTACCAATCGTCGCAGTCTGCTTCCTTCTGTTCTTATCCCAGTCTGCGCTTGCTGCCACCTATTATGTTTCTCCCTCCGGGAATGATGCCAACAACGGCCTTTCAACATCCTCCGCCTGGAAGAATCCCTCTTATGCTGCTTCAAAGGCTGTAGCCGGGGATACGATCTATCTTATGAACGGCATATGGTATGATCAGCATCTGGTCTTTAATAAAAAGGGGACGTCTACAGCTCCTATAAACGTAAAAGCCTACAGCGGAACGCCAACGCTGGATGGTGTCGATAAGACCGGTATTGGCATTAAGATCCATTCCAGCAGCTGGATTAACATCGAAGGTATAAAGGTAAAGAACTACCAATATGGTTACTGGGCCAGTTCATCCAATAACCTTAAAATAACAAAGTGTGAGTTCTCGGATGTTGCTCTTGACGGAATCACCACATGGAATGATGTAGATTATATGATCATTGACTCCGTTACTGTAAAAAATACGGGTGATCATGGAATACATCTGTGGAATCAGAATAGTCCGACGAGGTCACAATATATCACGATAAAGAATTCTTTTGTTTCCAATGCACCGCATAATCTAATTGATATCCACACTAATGTAACCGATGTTGTTGTTGAGAACAATGAAATTTTTTATACCCTTGATTACACTGGTATAAAAGATGTTGGAGTTTACCTCCATAATGGCAACACTGACAATATCGTAATAAGGAACAATTATTTCCATGATATTGTGAGACCTGTTGAGATATTTAATTCCAATAATGTGCAGGTGCTCGATAACACTTTCAGGAATATCAATGGAAGAGCCATTTTCCTGGCAGGTATCCAGGGCTATGATGATGAATTTGGCGTGTTTGACTCTGTCTTCAAGGGCAACACCTTCGATAATGTCAACTATGCATTCGCCTTTTGGGCGGCTGACAGCAAATTCAGGAATCTTGATTTGCTCGATAACAATTATCTTAAAGTATTGAATAAAGACTACCTTGTCCCGGACCAGCATTATGTCGCGCTGTCGGGTAATTCCGGTTTCCCTCAGATACTTACAAGCACAAATAAGTATTATACTGTGAAAGATATTGCAGCTTCTCCGTATATTACCTCTCCTGTTACAGACAAGCCACCTATCGCTAATGCCGGCCCTGATGTCACCATCACAGCTGGCTCCTCCGTCACTTTCAATGGCGGATCATCTACTGACGATAAAGGTATATCCTCATATTCCTGGGACTTCGACGCCTCCAATGGCATCCAGAGCGATGCTACCGGCAAGACCGTTTCCAAAGTGTTCAGTAAAGCTGGAAAGTTCACTGTGACCCTGACAGTTACCGATACTATCGGGCAGAGATCTTCCGATACCCTGATTGTCACAGTAAATGCTCTCTCAACCTCCACCCATGATGAAAAGCCAATCGCTAATGCCGGTCATGATCGGGTCACTACGGTAGGGCAAAAGGTCTACTTTGGCGGGGACCGTTCCACCGACGACAAGGGTATTTCCTCATACTCCTGGGACTTTGATGCCTCCAACGGCATACAGGCCGACGCTGTGGGCATGTATGTTTCCACTACGTTCAATACGGCGAAAACCTATACTGTTACACTGACGGTCACTGACACAATCGGTCAGAAGTCCTCCCATACCGTTCTTGTCGTCGTATCTGCTCCTGCAACTTCCATTCCGGATAAGCCTCCGGTTGCCAATGCAGGTCCTGATGTCACCATCACAGCTGGCTCCTCCACCACTTTCAATGGCGGAGCATCCATTGATGATAAAGGCATCTCTTCCTACTCTTGGGACTTTGATTCATCCAATGGTATCCAGGGTGATGCTACCGGTAAGATTGTCTCCCGAACGTTCAATACTGCCGGGAAGTTCACTGTAACACTCACAGTTACCGATACCAGCGGGCAAAGATCCTCTGATACCCTCATCCTCACGGTAAATGCCATTGACAAGTTTCCAGTTGCCAAAGCAGGTCCAGATGTCACCATCACAACTGGCTCCTCCGTCACTTTCAATGGCGGATCATCTACTGACGATAAAGGCATCTCTTCCTACTCGTGGGACTTTGACGCCTCCAATGGTATTCAGAGCGATGCTACCGGCAAGACTGTTTCCCGAGTGTTCAATACT
Organism: Methanolobus sp.; assembly: GCF_030682845.1. GTDB lineage: Archaea > Halobacteriota > Methanosarcinia > Methanosarcinales > Methanosarcinaceae > Methanolobus. The sequence goes on from NZ_JAUXNK010000020.1 coordinate 12,017, forward strand.
GCGGGGAAGTTCACTGTGACCTTAACAGTAACCGATACGATTGGACAGAGATCATCCGATACCCTGATTGTCACAGTAAATGCTCCCTTGACCTCCACCCTTGATGAAAATCCGATCGCTAATGCCGGTTATAATCGGGTCACTACGGTAGGGCAAAAAGTGTATTTTGGTGGTGACCGCTCGACAGATGACAAAGGCATCTCTTCGTATTCATGGGACTTTGACGCCTCCAACGGCATACAAGCTGACGCTGTGGGCATGTATGTTTCCACTACGTTCAATACGGCGAAAACCTATACTGTTACACTGACGGTCACTGACACTATCGGTCAGAGGTCATCACATACTGTTACAGTTCAGGTAAACCCCCGTTAACACTGACGAGCCGGGGTCTGTCAGAACATCTTAATCCCGCGGAGCAGGCAGAATCTATGACATGTGAACAACCACCGGCCTCCTCCGCGGCCGGTGGCACTTTTTGTATTGCTGATGTATCTTGTATCACGCAGATGTCTTGAGAAAAACAGATATTTTTCATTGACCCTTGTATAGCATACTCACTACAGTAGAAGCTCTATTAATTACTATTATTGATACTGATAATGTTACTGAGGCATGATAAATAGTTGCAATCCCGATAATTCTCAAAATTTCCAGGACATCTGCGGAAAGTCGGATGTATCATGCACCGTGTAAGATTCGTGACTACTCTTTCCACTTCAGTGGAGAGTGGTCACATATTATTTGTACCCCTGCTTATGATATCCACGTATTCCGTGAAGAGATACATTTTATATCTTTTTTTACCCGTAACCTCATTTAAAATCCCTATCTCCTCAAACCTGTTCACAAGACTGTTTGCAGTTACTGAAGAGATGTTCAGCTTCTCTGCAATCTCTTTGCTACTGATAAGTGGGCGGTCAAACAGCAGGTCTATCAACCTGATCGCATGGATGCTTGAGATGGAGTGTTCATATAGTTCCTTTGTCATGTCATCTTTGAGCTTTATGATCTCCCTTGCAGTATTGACAGCTTCCTGGGAAGTTTCGCTGATGCCTCGAAGGAAGAACTTGAGCCAATCCTCCCATGCTCCTTCAATACGAACCTTCATAAGCAGGTCATAATATTCATTCCTGTTCTTTTTAAGGTAAAAGCTTAGGTAAAGCAGAGGTTTTGATAGTATCTCTTTCCATACGAGATAAAAAGTAATGAGCAGCCTTCCTATTCTGCCGTTACCATCAAGGAATGGGTGAATAGTCTCAAATTGCGCATGTATGAGCCCAATCCTTACCAGAGGAGGAATGTTATCCTTTTCAAGCAGGAACCTTTCAAGAGCCTCCATTGCAGGTACTGTTATAGCAGGTGTTGGTGGCACAAAGATAGCTTCCCTTATTGAAGCTCCCGGAGCCCCGATATAATTCTGGCACGTTTTAAATCTTCCAGAATTCAGCCCGGATCCTCTTGTCTCCTCCAGGAGTATCTTGTGGATATCTTTGATGAGTTCCAGAGACACCGAGTTTTCTGCCAGACTCTCGATCCCATAATTCAAGGCCTTTATGTAGTTGACGACATCACGTATCTCCCTGATATCATCTTTTGGCACAAGGTTTGCTTCAAATTCAAGTACTCCTTCTAAGGATGCCTGTGTCCCTTCGATCTGTGAGCTAAGAAGAGCTTCTTTCTTTACATACATGGCAATGAAAAGATCAGGATTTGGTAAAACTGATGTGATCCCATCCAACCTCGCAAGGTTCCTGTCTGCTTTTGAGAGCAGTGAATGTAGTTCGTCGTCATATATTATAGGAGGTTCCGGCGGTAATTCTCTGGGGATGAACGATCTATAACCCTCCACTGTCAGTACAAACTTACCAGCTCTGTCTTCCATAAGATAACTGTCCTTAACTAAGAATTTATATGCATGGTTTAAACAAAGCAATCTTAACTTATAATTGCTTTGTCTTCTGTAAGGTAAGGTTTCTTAACTTAAGATGATATCTGCTATTTAAACTTGAGCCTTTTTTGCTTAAGTGATGCTTAGCATGTCCTTTTTGCATTCTTGTTCTGGATAGAGATCAAAAACACAAAAAGCCTGATGCACTTCAGTGAAGAGTGGTCACATTATGTGTGCACCAGCGTATAAAAAAAAGTTTAGTACTGTATAACTTTATTTTACTTCAAGACCACTTTCAGCATTGCAGTTTTTCTTGCAAAATCCTTTTTTTAGTGTAAGAAATATTAGTTCACTTGGTTAACTTCCAGATAAGACAGTTCACATGCCAGGAGAAAGTTGTCTGGTCTGTGAATTTTAAACAAATGCACCTATCCCGCCTACAGGCGGCATGTTCCGTTACCACTGCGATAAAAGGGATTTTTTCATAGTTCCGAATATTACAAATTCCCTTACATCCTTCCAGGCAGCAGGATCCCCAGCAGGCAGAACAGTCCTGTTACGGCGTACATTGCATAGGTGGCCTGCTTCTCTGTGACCCGGTAATAATAGGGCAGTACCCATTTGAGTGTCAGGGGATTGGGTACTTCCAGTGTGCCGTCCTCGCGGGTCTTGCCAAACTTTGCAACGGGGAACTTCATGGCTCTCCAGTACACATAGAGCAGGAAGTTCACGGTATGCGGTATCAGCATAATGAACCCGCTGATCACAAAACCCTGAATAACTATGAGCGCACCGATGGCAGCACCAATTGTCAGGGAACCCACATTGCCCCAGAATATCCTGGAGGGGTATCTGTCATAGAGGAAGAAGCCCAGTGTCGCTCCTGCTATGCACACCATGGCAAAGATGTTCTCGACATCCCCGATAAGCGCGGACCTGATGATCAGCGAGATCAGGACTATGGTCGAGAGACCTGAGGCCAGGCCATTGAAACCGGAGTGCATGTTGACCAGGTTGGAGGCTACAAGGACGAACGTGGGCACCACAAACTGCAGGTAAAGGATGCCGGTCTCAAAATTACCTATGGAGGGGAACACAAAGGCAGTGGTCGTTGCATACTGTATCAGCGGATAGGAGCAATAGTACATAAGCAGGAGCTTTGTCACCCTGCCGATATCTATCATGTCGTCCAGCATGCCAAAAAGACCAAAGAGTGCCACTACGATAAGGGCAACGTAATTGGTCGTTGAGAACTTGAAAAAGAGAGTGTTCAGGGAGAAGCACACCATCGCCACAAGCAGTATGGCTATGCCGCCCCTATCAGGGACCATCGTGAGCTTCAGTTTGTAGTAATCCTTTGCAAGGATCCCTTTTTCGGTCAACTTTGTGATGAAATAAGGCATTGATATATACGTGGCAACAAACGGCACTAGGAAGCTACTGGCCAGAACTAATCCAAGGATCACGGAAGGGGAACTCAGGTCCAGCATAACACAACACTCTTTTTTCAGGAAAACTATTTTTCAACTGTATATTTATATGTTTTGAACTTCTTATACGTGTATCATATATATTTTTTATGCTGCGCAGGAACATTTTCCTGCCAATGTATTTTCTAATCTTCATCATAATGATGAGCTTTTTACACTGTGCATATATTTATATAGAAGGTGTTAGCATAAAGCAGTTGAATAGGATAAAATGGGTTATTGTCTATTCACAGGTGGTATGCAGCATCGATAGGCGCTGCACATATCGAAGTCAATTGGTGGTAAATGTGAAATTAGTGGAAACGAAATGTGCAACATGTGGTAGTCCGATATACGTTTATGAGGATTTCGTCCGTGAGAAGATGTATTGTACACTTCACTGTATGATGTCCTCAGGCTCAGAAGCAGTAAGCAGGGAAAGACTGGAAGTATTGGCTGGCTGAACTGGCCTACTTTGAACCTGCTTTTCTTTTTATTTTCTATTTTTAGATTTTCTATAGTTTCCTAATCTTTCCTTCCTTCTTTCTGCGGCTACATTAATATTTTATAATTCTTCCTGTATTAACCTACATGGAAAAAATTCTGATCACAGGTGGTCTGGGGCAGATCGGAAGTTACCTTGTGGACAGGCTGCATGCATGCTCACAGGTCACAGTGCTGGATAATATGTCCTCCGGCAGCAGGTATGTTGTCCCGGAAGGTGTACGTCTTGTAAAAGAGGATATCCTCTCCCCCAGAGCCTTGGACCTGGCAGCTGACCACGATGTGGTGATCCACACTGCAGCCCAGATAAGTGTGGTGCGCTCCATGCAGGAGCCTGTTTTCGACGCTCAGAACAATGTATTTGGCACTCTCAACCTGCTTGAAGGTGCACGTCTTGGTGGTGTAAGGAAGTTCATCTACATCAGCTCTGCTGCCGTATACGGTAATCCTCAGTATCTCCCCATAGACGAGGAACACCCGCAGGATCCTATGTCTCCCTACGGTGCAAGCAAGCTATGCGGTGAGAAGTACTGCATCATGTATAACAGGGCCTATGGCCTGCCAGCCGTCTGCATACGCCCCTTTAACATCTACAGCCCGCGTCAGGACCCGTCCAATCCCTATTCCGGTGTCATCTCCAAATTCATCAGCAGGGTGAGCCAGAATCTCCCTCCCATCATCTTTGGCGACGGCTCACAGACAAGAGACTTTGTGTCGGCCCATGACGTTGTTGATATGATCTCCATGCTCATGGATGATGAACAGCCCGAAGGTGTAGTGTTCAATGTGGGCACAGGCATAAGCACAAGAATAGATGAGCTTGCCAGGATGGTACTGGATGCCTTTGGCTCAGATGCAGGCATAGAGTTCAGGGACCCGGTGCAAGGGGACATCAAAGACAGCTATTCCGATATATCCCGGGCGCAAAAGGCAGGATATTCCCCGAAAGTTGATCTGCGCAGTGGACTTCTCGAGGTTATCAAAGCGCAAAAGCCGGGTCAGGCATAGGCCGGTACAGGCCATCTCGGAGATCTGATCCGGTAAAGTGCAGGAAAATGTGGGCAGAATGTAGGTAAAATGTGGGTAAAATGTGGGCAAATTGCGGGATAATTATTTTAACATTAAGCCTGTTTAATCTAATATCCTATGCCAAGCCTATTAGAGAATAAACTGGTCGCCCGGATAGTGCTCTGGGTGCTTCTCCTGGTAAGGGGTTTCCTCAATATCGCTAACAAGGTATTGAGCTTTGACTACAGGAACAACAAGAAGTATATTTTCCTGTCAATTACCATTGCCTATGCTGCAATGATATTCTACCTGTCATCCAGGTCTGACATCCAGATACCCACGCACATATTCAAGGTACCGCTGATGTATGCCATCCAGGATTTCCTTGAAGGTGCAGGTATCTATTTTGTCACGGATCTTGTGGAATATGCCTATCTGCATAAGGACAAGGTTGCCCACATGTTCCTCTACTTTGGCCTGGGCATCTTTCTGCATATGACCTTCAGGCACTCAGACAATCCTGTTATGAGTAAGTATGCAGCTCCTTTTGCCTTCATTGTGGGCATACTATATGGCATAAGCGACGAGATCCACCAGACATACGTGCCAGGGCGCACAGGCAGTGTAGATGATGTGTTCGCGAACGGCCTTGGCCTCTTACTGGCCCAGATAATTCTCCTGTCACTTATACTCTGGGGCCTGCAGGAGAGAAGAAAAAGAAAGAACGAAAAAGAAAGCACCGATTAGGTGCTTACTTCAACTGCTTTTTTCACTGCATGCTGGTTCTTGTCCCCGCGGCCTATGCCCTTGTAGACAAAGCCGGCATCAATGAACCTGTCCGGGTTGATGACATTCCTGCCGTCTATTATCACCGGGTTACTCTTGCCTGTAAGCGCTTTCAGTCTCTTCGGGTCAAGGCCGAAGTATTCCTTATGGCCAGTAAGTACCACAACAGCATCTGCTCCCTTTACGACCTCATCTATGTCCCTGTGTATTTCTACATCAGGATACTGGAGTACGTGAGGGTCGTGTACGATGACCTGTGCCCCTGCGTCCCTGGCCATGTCCCTGTAAGGCTCCGAAGGCGGGTTGCGTGCATCATCAGAATCGTTGATGAAGGCCCAGCCAAGCACGGCTATCTTTGAGCCTTTCACCTGCCTGTTAACTCTGGCGAGGGCTGCTTCTGTAAGGTTGTACATGTGCACCGGCATGAAGTCATTCACCCGTCTTGCAAGCACATAGATAGACTCAGCATCAGCAGGATAGTCAAGAGGCTCCTGGCCAAGTTTTACGCCGCGCTCAAGGTGATAGGTATCCTTGGTAAGGCAGTGGCCACCCACCCCGGCTCCGGGATAGAGTATGGCCCTGGTGATGCCCTCACCCTTAAGGCTGTCAATGCCTGCCCTCACATCATATACGTTGATCCCCATAGCCTCGCAGTAGAGCGCAAGCTGGTTGGCGGCTGCTATCTGCAGGTCCCTGAAGGTGTTCTCGGCAGTCTTTGTGACCTCGGCGGCTGTTGCAGACATAGGTATAACCTTCCCCTTTGTCAGGACCGGAGAGTACAGTTCGACAGCTCTCTGTGTGCTGGGAGCGTCGATACCGCCCACAATGCGGTCGTGCTCCTGGATATTGCGCAGCAGCCTGCCAACCATCACCCTTTCCGGAGCGTGGGCAAGTGCGAAATCCTCGCCTGCAACAAGACCGGATTCCTCCTCCAGTATCTCACGGCCCATACCGTCAGTTGTCCCCGGCGTGATAGTGGACTCGAGCACCACAAGCATGCCCGGCTGCAGGTATTTTCCTACGTTGCGTATGCCATCCTTCAGGGCTTCGAAATCCGGCTCAAGGGCCTTGGAGTCTGCAAAAGGTGTCTGGATCGCCAGCGCCACGGCATCCAGTTCGGCTATCCTTGAGAAATCAGATGTGCACTCGAACTTTCCTGCCCTGACGACCTTTGCCAGTAGCTCCTCAAGTCCGGGCTCCTCTCCCTTGAGCGGACTCTCTCCGCTGTTGAGCATATCTATCTTATAACCCGATGAAGACGAAGCTCTCTGGAATCCCAGGACATGGTCAAACCTGTCCGAATCGGCGAACAATGCTGCTGCCGGAATACCCACATATCCCATACCTATGACCCCTATCTTCTTTATGGGGCCCCTTTCCCTTAAAATATTTTCAAGTTTGCTGCTCATAGTATCACGTAGACTTTAATTATATATATTAGATATATTTATCAATGGAATTTGTCAATGGAAATACCATTTAATTATCATTTAACTATACAATTTAAATTTGTATCAATTGTTTCTCTTTATATGACCTGATTGCAGACAATCCGACCTGCAGAGCGTGCATGCCGTCCTCACCAGCGGGATAAGGCTGCGTCTGGTTCCTTATGCAATCGATGAAATGTTCAAGCTCGTTCCTGAGCGGCTCTCTCTGCTCTATCTTGGCCTTCCTGACCCAGCCGCTGTCGTGGAGCTCCACGGTCTGGTCAACATAGTCCAGGTAGGCTACTCCCTTGACACCCACGGCCGTAAGTTTCCTTACTTTGTGCGGGGTAAGCCAGTTAACCTCCACAAGTCCTGAGAATTCGTTATCGAAACGCATGTGTATCGTGGCGTGGTCCTCCATCGAGTGGATGTCAGCTCCTGCCACAGCATAGACCTGGTTCGCATGCCTGTTATATAGATAGGATATCACATCGATATCATGCACTCCGATATCGAGGATGACTCCCACGTCCCTTATCCTGGGATTGTATGGGCCGACCCTGGTTGTGGAGATGGACACTATCTTTCCCAGTAACCCGGAATCGATTATTTCCTTGAGCCTGATGACTGCCGGATTGAACCGCTCGATATGGCCTACCATGACAAAGCGTTTGTGTTCCTTTGCGGAGTTGACTATGGCCTCTGCGTTCTCGACGCTGTCAGCAATAGGTTTTTCCACCAGCACATTAGCACCTGCCTCTATAGCGTCAATAGCTACCTGGCGATGCATCCGGGTTGGTACAACGATACTTACTGCATCCAATCCCTTTGCCAGCAGCTGTTTGTAATCCGTGAAAGCCTCGGTACAGTACTCTTTTGCAAGTCCGTTCACAAGGTTCTGATCAATGTCAGAGATGCCTATAAGTTCCACACCCGGCATCTCGCTGTAGATGCGAATGTGGTTCTTTCCCATTGCTCCTGCGCCAATGACTCCCGCTCTTATCACCTGTTACCACTCCATTCCTTTATACTGCTTATGATATGACTGATATCGTCATCTGTAAGCTGCGGATGTACCGGCAGTGAGAGGACTTCCCGGCTGGCCTTCTCAGACAGCGGCATGCTGTCCGTGTATCCCAGTTCCTGGTAGTAAGGCTGCCTGTGTATGGGAATGGGGTAGTGTATGCCTGTGCCTATGCCCTTGTCGTTAAGGTAAGCTGCAAGGTCGTCCCTTCTTGTCGTACGCACCGTATACTGGTGGAAGACATGGCCACACCCGTTCTTTACTGTAGGGCATGTGATGTTCTCCGTACCGCGCAACCCCTCCGTCAGGCGACCTGCATTCTGCTGTCGCTTTGCTGTATACATGTCCAGCTTCTGCAGCTGCACCAGGCCGATAGCCGCACAGATATCTGTCATGCGCAGGTTGTACCCTAGCATTTCGTGCAGGTAACGCTGTGCAGAGCCATGGGCACGTATCATACGGGCTTTTTCAGCGACACTTTTGCTATTGGTCGTGAGCATGCCGCCTTCGCTGGTGGTCATGTTCTTAGTAGGATAAAAGCTGAAAGCCCCTGTGCCAAAGGAACCGACCTTCTTGCCTTGGAAAGTGGCTCCATGGGACTGGCATGCATCCTCAATGAGCAATAGATGCCTGTCTTCTGCTATGTCCCGGATAGCGCCCATATCTGCGGGGTGGCCGTACAGGTGGACGGGCATAATGGCCTTTGTCCTGGGTCCTATCTTTTCAGCCATGAGGTCCGCATCGATATTGAACGTCTCAGGTTCGATATCTGCAAAGACCGGTGTTGCACCGGTGAACAGTATGGAGTTTGCAGTAGCTACGAAACTGAAGGGGCTTGTGATCACCTCATCCCCTTTACCAATGCCATGGGCCAGCAGGGCTGCATGCAGGGCAGCAGTTCCCGAGTTCACTGCAACAGCATGTTCGACACCGTTGTATTCTGCGAAGGCCTGTTCGAAATCGGCAACACGCTGTCCCTGGGCTATCATTCCCGAGCGCAGTACATCGCTGACTGCCTCTATCTCGGCTTCGTCAAGTTGCGGCTTTGCTACAAGTATCATGGTATCACTAAAGGTTTACAAGTTTATTAACACTAATAACGTTAAGTTATATTTTGTTCAGGCTTTGCAGTCTTTCAGGCAGGTCTGTTATCCTGGCAGGACAGCCAAGGGCAAGTTTCCATGGAGGCACGTCCTTTGTGACAAGAGCGCCCGCTGCGACCATGGCGCCTTCCCCTACCTCTATTCCCGGTACCAAAGTCGAGTTGGCTCCGATGGAAGCTCCTTTCCTGATAACAGGTCCGATAGGATGGTATTCTCCTCTCACAGGGTACTTATCGTTCGCGAGCACGGCACATGGTCCTATGAAGACGTTGTCCTCTATGGTCACGTGCGTTGGAATGTAAACGTTCCCCTGGATGCTCACATTGCTTCCGATACTCACATTGCCGTCGATTATCACGTTGGTCCCCACCAGTACATTATCGCCAAAGACCGTTTTCTCCCGGATCATGGCATTGTGACCTGTCCTGAACCTGCTCCCGGTCTTTACATTGCTGAAGATGGTTGTACCTGCCCGGATGAAAGAATCACTGCCTATATCACAGCCCTGGAACTCAAAGTCCTCGATCATCTTTCCCTGTGCAGTTACCTGGAGCAGTATGTCGTGCTGCGGATATCCGAGGATCACATTCTCCATGACCGTACAATTTTCCCCGATGGTCGTGGAGCCATATATCTTTGCAGATACATGGATATAATTGTTCGTACTATTGCGCATGTGCCCACACTCTCTTGGTTATATATCGCGTTTACCATATAAAGATATTTCAGTTATGACTATTGTTACATTTCATTTATATTTCTGCTATCTTCCGAATTTTAGAGGAGGATATGGCAAATCTAATCTTCCTACGACTGTTGGAAAGGGCAGCGATGTCTATTTAACACCCGGGCTTCTATTATCATTGTTTATAATAATTGTAAGAACTTTCGATATCCAATTGATAAACAACCTTAGCAATATCTCTGAATGTAATTCTGCATGCTGAGAGTAATTGTGGCATTTCAACATTAATATCGTTTTTGATATGCTCTTTACAGAGTTGGTCAAGAACTCTATTTTCGTCAAGGGAGTATCAAAAAAATGGCATTAGACACAATTGTAATTATAGCAGCTATCGCTGCGATCTTTATTCTTTCCAAGGCAATACAGATTGTCAATGAATACGAACGTGTTGTTATTTTCCGTCTGGGAAGGTTAAGCGGCATTAAAGGCCCGGGCCTGTTCTTCATTATCCCTATTATAGATACTGTGGTAAAAGTGGACCTTCGTGTCGTTACCATAGATGTCCCCAAGCAGGGAGTCATTACCAGGGACAACGTTACCGTTGCTGTTGATGCTGTTGTGTATTACAAGGTTGTCGATCCTTCAAAGGCTGTCAACGAAGTTGAGAACTACAAGTACGCGACATCCACCCTATCACAGACCACGCTTCGTGATGTTATAGGCCAGATCGACCTCGATGATGTCCTGGCTAAAAGGGATGAGATCAACCTGAACATACAGGAGTTGCTCGATATTTCCACGGACCCATGGGGTATCAAGGTAACAGGCGTGACCCTCAGGGATGTCAGCATCGACGACACGATGCTGCGTGCAATTGCAAAGCAGGCAGAGGCAGAGCGTGAGAAACGTGCCCGTATCATCCTTGCAGACGGTGAGTTCATTGCGGCTCAGAAGATGATGGAAGCTGCCCGCCTGTACGAGGAAGTACCTGTAACCATCAAGCTCAGGGAACTGCAGACCCTGGCAGAGATAGCAAGGGAAGGGAACATGATAGTCGTTGCCAACTCCATCGAGATGGGGGAGATCGCGGCCATGTCCAAGGCGCTCCAGAACAAACCCAGATAAACAATGATCTGTTTTTTGTGAGAAGGCTTTTTATAAGCCTTTCTTTTTTTTGATATTGTCACAGGAACCCTGAAAGTCCAATGTAATCTGATGACACCCATCATTTCAGAACCCGTGGTCATGAAAAATGGGAGCGCAGAGGGCCGTGGAAACCCACGATTTTAATCGTGGGAGGAAACGAGCCCTCGCACAATATAAAAACAATTAAATGTAAGCAGGAGCTATAATTACTCATGTTCTTAACAGTGAGTAACTACCTCAGGTTATCGAAAAAGCAATATCAAATAGTCGATACTCTCTGTTTTCTGTCAAAGAACATGTTCAACGTAGGATTGTATTCCATCAACGATCATTATTCCAATAATAACGAATTCCTTTCCTACGAAGAAAACTACCACCATTGTAAAGAAAACGAGAATTATCGCCTGCTACATAGCGATAATTCTCAGCAGACATTAAAAGTGGTTAATCGAAGCCTGAACAGTTTCCTTGGATTACTTAAACAAAAGAAGAATGGGAACTATTCTGCTCAAGTCAATTCTCCACATTACCTGAGAAAGAACGCAAGGTTCCCACTGATCTATCCTGTAAGAAGATCAATGATCAAAAATGACTCTGTTGTTCTGGGAATGTCAAGACAATTCAAGACAGAACATGGTCTTACTGGAAAGGAATTAACCTTCAGGATTCCTCCTCAGATAAACCCCGAAGCAATAACAGAAGTAAGAGTAATTCCTGTACATGGAGGTAAAGCATACAAAATAGAATACGTTTACAAAATTCCGGATGAAACTGTTGATCTCGACAACGAACAATATCTATCAATTGACTTAGGACTGAACAACTTTGCAACAATCACCGAATCAGTTAATGGGACTGCTACTATAATCTGTGGTAAGTATATCAAATCAATCAACCGTTACTACAACAAAAGAATGTCAGAAATTCAGTCAATAAAAGATAGTGCGACAAGAAGCTATAATATGAATTGCAATATGCTATCCCTTCCATTTGGGATAATCCTACTATGACATGCGCTGACAGCAACGTAAGGGTGTGAAGCTCATAGGACAATGTGGTAAAGTTCGGAAGTCTAATCTGAACCATCTGCTAGGATAAGAATACTATGAAGAGTGTAATGCGAACCATCGTAAGAATCGTCAATTGAAACAAGCGAAACTAGACCGATACGCTTGAACCAAAAGGTATAGAATCAGACCAATATGGCTTATCTTACATATTGGGAAATGGACATATGAATCTCGGTTTATAGGTGGCTTCTAAGGTATTCACAATTATTCATAATACAGAACTTGGTAAGCCCTATATGTTCCCTTCTGGGTAGAAATCCTGCAAAGGATAACAACGACATAGAGGGTAAAGGAAGGAGTAAAAAGCAAATGGTAGACTGTAATGGTATACATAGGGGTTCAAAATTTGCCTCAATCCGAAAGGATGCAGACTTACTCTATAGTATCGAAACGTAAGAAATGAAGGTATGACCTATGAATGTAAGTAATTCAATTACGCTAACTGAAAAAGCAGAAACACTTATTGGCAATCCCTCTGCATGGAACGAGTACAAAGGTACAACTTCCGAGAAAAGAGATAACAATAGTGTAAACGCTAAATCAGACTGCGAGAAGCTTACAGACAAAACCGGCTGGAATCATATCAACTGGAACAAAGTGGAAACACAAGTTAATAGGCTACAAGTCAGGATTACGAAAGCAGTTATCTAACCCAATAACAAGAAACTGCTGCCCTATATAAAGGGGTTATGAGATGCTTGAGCGGTGTGAAGGGAAACTTTCACGCACCGTTCTTAGGGGAGAAAGGAGGAGTAATCCTCCCGACTTACCCGACAGCAGGGAATCAAAGGAATTACCAACCAACAATCGAAAATTACCATTAAGAGAAACAACCGGATCGATGAGTTCCTGAACAGAGCAGTTTTCCATATTACTCAAACCTGCTTGGAAAACAGGATCGGTAATATTATTATAGGGGAAATGGAGGGGATCAAGCAAGAGATCAACCATGGCAGAAAGAATAACCAGAACTTTGTAGGTATTCCTTACTTCCTGTTCAAGAGAAAACTCAAAGCAAAGTGTGAGAGATATGGAATAAACTACCATGAGATTAACGAGGCTTACACATCAAGAACCGATGCTCTGGCTTTTGATGAGATCAAAGAACAACCTTACGGAAAGAAACGCAGGGTTAAAAGAGGACTCTTCAAAAGCATTACCGGTGTTCTTCTCAACGCAGATGTCAACGGAAGTTTAAACATAATGAGAAAAGTAGCTGGCGATACTGTTGTAAAACAATTAGCTTGTAGAGGTCTCGTCAATAGACCGATAAGAATAAAACTCGCATACGAGCAACGATCTTACATGCCCACGACTTCAGTCGTGGGTAATTGACCTGTGCATAAAGACAACCTTGTGTAAGGAATCAATAGGATCTCCTGTAATCGGGTGTCGTTTGAGGCAACTAAATCTGATGAAGTGATAATTTGAGCAGCACAACAATTGGCAATGTAATTATTAACTGGTTAGGTCATGCAGGCTTTATGATCAAAGGGGATGACCGGGTTATCTATATAGATCCTTATCTACCTGCCGAGGATATTCCTTTTGAGGATATGGCAGATATACTCCTGATAACGCAGGAGCATGATGAGCACTGCCATCCGGATTCTATACGGAAAGTCCGCAAGCCCGATGCTACCACCCTTGTCCCTGAAAGTGTCAGCCTGGAATTCAGGGGAGATGCAAGAAGGGTCACTGCAGGGGATTCTCTGGTAGGTGAGCTCTCCATAAAAGGCGTGGGGATAGAGGTAGTTCCTGCTTATGTCGGGAAAGAGATTCCCGAACCTGCTGAAGGAGGGGTTGGTTACATCGTCGAAGTAGGTGGCATACGAATATATCATGCAGGTGACACAGGCATCATACAAGGAATGGAAAGCTTATCAGTCGATGTTGCGCTTCTTCCTATAGGCGGCACATCTCCTATGGATGAAGAGAAAGCAGCTGAAGCTGCAATTTTGCTTTCTCCAAAGATGGTCATACCCATGCATTACAGCCCGGAGGCCGGGAATGTGAACCCCGAAAGGTTTGCAGAACTGGTCCGATCAAAAGCACCCAATACTGATGTCCTGATCCTTGACCCGCTATGAGGAATGTACTTATGGCAAAACACAGACAGAAGAACAAAACATTAGCAAAGGACATAGCATATGAGAGGATAACCTATCTCTTTGAGGTAGCAGGCAGGGAATATGCTGAGAGTCCTGCAAGAAGCAACAGGTATGTTTCTCTTGCAAAAAGGATAGGAATGCGTTATCGTGTGAGCCTTCCTCAGGAGCTGAAAAGGAAAATGTGCAAAGGGTGCGGTTCTTTCCTCTCTCCCGGGGGCAATTGCAGGGTTCGCCTCAAAAGCGGGCGCCTGACGATCACATGCATGGACTGCGGCAGGGTGAAGCGTTATCCCTTGACAGGTGAAGAAGCAGAAGCAAAAGAAAAAACAGGAAGGGTGGGGATACCGGCTGAAGCGGAAGAATGATCTCATCCACCGATGAGTGATAGCAGTCTCATTATTCCGTAAGCAGCTACGAACATTATGATTCCCATTGCAACGTACAGGAAAATTACCTTGAATACCTCTTCCTTTTCAGAGCCCTGCTTTATTCCAAAGCCACCCCTGCAGCCTCCTGTGCCACATGAGTTACAGGATACGCTTTTCTTAGCCTGGTTCCCAGGATGGTTGTTTAAAACCGGAAGGGGAATTTTCTCTGACATGATGTTGCTGAATATGAGTTCATATCATTAGTCATTTTCGGCTTGTTGCACAAACCCTTTAAAAAGAAAAACGACGAGAGGGGGATTCGAACCCCCGCGGTGCAGGGCACCACAGGATTAGCAATCCTGCGCCATACCGGGCTTGGCTATCTCGACACTATCAGAATGCGTCCCTAAATGTAAGCAAGGTATTTAATGTTTCTGGAATATGAGTGACGAGCATGCCGCAAGTCGCTGTCCTTCACATCTCCAAATGATCTGTGGCTTCTTCTCCACCCCGCAGCCCTGCAAGCGATAGTTGCCCACGGTAGGTCTGCTCCCTTCCGGTCCTGAACTGGTTCCCGCAGTTAAGGCATACGAACAAGTTCTCCAACAAGCCCTTATACCAGCACCATCCAAACAGGACGAGGCTTCTCAGTTGAAATCACAGGTTTGAAAATGATCCAGGCATCTTCTCTTGGCTTCGTCCCCCGCATATCGGCGATTTCGGGTTACAGGTAACGCCGGCCTACCCGGACTAGCCCGCCACACCTACATACACATAACAGTTTATAAATGTATCCTTGTGGCATTATTGTGGAAGCAAGCATCGAAGCGAGAACATAATTATACTATGTCGCCAATATTGAATGTGAGGATAAAATGGAAGATATGATCGGATTTGTGACTGGAAACAAGAATCGACAAAAATTACTTTCCCTTCTGGGTTCAAAACATGACCTGGATGTGGACAGACTGGCAAAGAATATGCATGTAGCAAGCCCTTCCGTCAAAAAGATAATTGATGAGATGCTGGAAAAGGGTCTCATTAAACAGGAAAATGGGTTTTATGGCTTAACAGAGCTTGGTGATTCTGTAGAAAAACGGATACGAGCTATCTGATCCTCTACATTTTTCTTCTAAACATTTCCCGGCTTTTACCAGTCCGGAATAGAAGACTATCCTATAAGGGTGTCAGTGCGCAGTTTGATGCCTTCTTCAGTGATGGAATATTCCCTTACTGCATTTTTATGCTTGGTACCTCTTGATTTAGTTATGTACATATACATGCGACTGTTTGCGTTGGAGCTGTGGAGGACCACAACCGAATCCATCAGGTAGGCAAAACCCATCTTCTCGTCTCCCGGGCACTCACAGGACTCTGTATCTGTTGTGAAGAGTGAGGTAATATTCTTGCTTTTGAGGTAGCTTGTGAGGGAATGCAGATATCCGCGCAATTTTAGATGATCGGGTATGGACATCTCCAGGTTATTGATTCCATCGAAGAATACTCTTGTTATTCTGGCATCTTCTATATTGCTCTTTATGCGGAGAGAGTGTTCAGCAGGATAGGTATTGCCAGGGTTGGTGCAGATGAAGCGGAGTAATCCCTTTTCTTCATATTGCTTCAGGTTCCAGCCCATCTTTTTAGCATCCATGAGTAATTGGTGAGGTGAATCCTCGAATGTTACTATCAGTCCGGGCTCGCCTCTTTCAAGGCCGTGATATATGTACTGAAGCCCAAATATCTTTTTCCCGGTGCCGGGTCTTCCTGCAACCAGGGTGCTGCTGTACCTGATCATTCCTCCGCCGAGCATGCTGTCAAGGCCCGGGATACCTGCCTCGACGCGCGAGTCATCCAGCATGAAATCCTTTTCAGGTTTAAGGTGAGGGTAAACAGTAAAGCCGCTTGATGTAATGTCATAGAGATATTTGCAGGACGTGATCTCTGACCGTTTACCGGGATCGATCCCTCTCATTTTTATGAACTCGAGATAGTGGTCTGCTCTTGAGCCGGTGTCTGAACGGGAAAGGTATATTATGCCGTCAGATAGGTGGCTGACGACCGATCTGTGCAGTTCTTCCCAGACCAGTTCTCCCACTAGCAGGGTAAGCATGTCCCTTTCCTGCAACATCGAATCCAGGGTGTAGAAGAAGCGCCTGCGTTCCTGTTCGACGAACCCAAAGCCAAGGGGTGTTATAGGATCTATGACAAGTCTGTCTGGCTTGACAGATTCTATTACATTGCCAATATCTATCAATGTTGTAAGAGGGTCTTTTTCTGATATCTGACGGTTTATGGCATGCACATGGAAAGAATCATCGAAAAATTCAAGCGTTGAATGGTACATCTTCAGCTTGTGTGCCTTTTCGGTTGTTATCGGGATATAAAGTGTCTTTTCCCCGTTCCTGGCAGCCTGCGACAGCATCTGGAGAGACATTATGCTCTTCCCGACTCCTGCTGTCCCTGCTATAAGCAGTGTGGAAGGTGACTTAAAGCCTCCCAGCAGTTCGTCAAGGCTTTCGATCCCACTTGAGATGTTTTTCAGCTTTTCCATTTTAACGCTTCTATTTACGGCTTGCTGCTGTTATGGCAGTTACCTGCATTTATATCTCATTTTTATGTCGCATATGCCGCACATGAAGACAAATTGTGCGTGGAGTGGTGCCGAGGTTCGGATCCACCCATCTGTTGGATTGTGTGTGCCTGAAAAGGCGGACCTGATCATCCTCAGAACATAGAATATACTTCTTCGTGCGGGTGTATGACGAACCCTTCGGGCGTGATATCGTAGGGGTGGATCTTTTTGCTGTGGTCGGATCCACGCATCTTGTAGATCTCCATGCTTCTCATGCGCACGTTCTCATGCCTTTTGTAGTAGAGTACTATGGTTCCATCAGTGACGAAGTTCTCCACTCCGAACCTTGACGGGTTATCTTCCTCGACCAGTTCGCAAGTCATCATCGAAGTGAGTCCGATGACCTCCAGGGTGGTGCTGAGCTTCAGGAGCTCAATCCTTATTTTGGCGGGGTCCTGCAGATAGAAACTTACAGATGTGGTGGAATCGATAAGGGCACGTCGGGCATTGATCTCCTCCTGTGTTGCGATTATCTGGTCCATCATCGAGCGGATATCAAAAGGCCGCACATCCACATACTTCTCCTGCGATGGGATACCGATCTTGGTGGAACATGCGTCAATTATGACCAGTTTGTTCTCCTCTTCGAGAGCCTCCAGGTCCCAGCCGAACTTCATGACGTTTTCCCTTATCTGCTCAGGCCGCTCTTCTGTCGCGACTATGATCCCGTTCTCTCCGTACTTGGTAATGCCGTTATAGATAAACTGGATAGAGAAATTTGTCTTTCCCGCTCCCGATGTGCCGGATATCAGGTAGGTTCTGTCCCTTATGAGCCCGCCTCCGCACAATTCATCAAAGCCGGGTATGCCTGTCCTGACCCGGTTTACCGCATCTTCCATTGAGATTTCCTCAGAAACTGCACCATCGTACATTTTACTTTTTCACTCCTATGAGGTCAATAACTCCCTGTAACAGGTAAATAATGTTTTGCATCAAAGTGGATGAATGATTTTAACGCTATGTCTTTTATTGTATGGTATATATAAATATATTGAAGTGATGCTTATTATAATGATGGGTCCTAGGTTCTGGAGGTCGTTACTTCAGTCAAATACCGGCAGTTAACCTTAAGGTCACGGATCTCGCAGGGATGTAACTTTATATGTTCCCGTTAATCCTCACTCAAGATATGTTACATGCTTCTTGAATTCTGCGTTTATGATTGGGGTACACCTTTCCACAGAGCTGTATTTAGTAGGACAAGTGCTAAAGATGAGGTACTGCCATACCACATTAATCGAGATGCAGATTCGATAGGTTTTCCCCTGAACACATGTAAAAAGAACCCAAATACTGAGTTTTTATCGTCTTTTATCGAACGTAGAGCCTTTTAATTCGACATTTACCGTCAAATGCATCGATACTTGCCAGTGCAGTGTGATAAATCCCCGGAATTTGACCACAAAAGATTTAATACGGCAATTGTTTAATAGAACACTTGTAATCCAATATGACGGGATTAGGAGGGTGATGAAGTCTCCTTCGGCAATAAACGAACCCGACAATTCGTCCGGTCCTGCTGAAGCCATAAAGCACAATTCGTGCTTTATTCACTGATACTCACTCTTTGATATTAGAACTAAACGGAGGAACAAAAATGACTAAATTAACGACAACTGTAGTAGTTGCCCTTATGCTTATGGCATTAACCATAATGTCAGCAAGCGCAGCTACCAGTGTTGAGGTAAGGAGTTCTGTTTTAACAGGTCCTGACACACTCGACGCTACAAATTTCGCAGGTTTCTACTATGACCTGGATGATGACATCTCAACTGAGACAATGGAGATTGCAGCAATCAGCACCCGTACCATTGCAGCAGGTGACCTTAAGTACAACACTTCAATTGCAGCTGTTGACTATGCAAGCTCCAATCTGAATGGCCAGTACAATGTTATGGGTCTCTTCGCTGAGAAGTACGTCCCACTGGACAGCAACACTCCTGACAAGCTCTCAAAGCTGCTCCTTGACTCCAGCAGCAAGTACACTCTGAGGACCGGCACAGCTCTCCAGCTCCCTGAAGGCTATGCACTCACTGCAAAGCAGATCGATGTTGAAGGTAACAAGGTCTGGATGGAGTTCACCAAGGACGGAGAATTCGTAGAAGACGAGATCCTCGACGTATCCAACGGTACAATTGTCTGGACCTATGAAGCAGATGACATCGCCGGTGAGGATGATGTAGTTGTGATGAGGGTCGCAGTGACCAACGTGTTCCAGGGACAGGTTGACAGCCTTGCAGTTATCGAGGGTGTCTGGCTCATGGACTACGAGAACGTAATGGAACTCGAGACCGATGACACATTCGACAAGCTCGAACTTGTGAACATAGGAACTAGCACTCTTGAGATGGAAAACGCCAACTCCATTACCCTTACAAGGGACAAGGTAATCTCAATTGCACAGGGAATGAGCTTCAAGGTAGCTGACGACAGTGCAGTGAGATTCTATGTGATGAAGATGTTCACAGAGCCTGGAACATATGAGATTCGCGGCGAGGTTGTATCAGGTACAGGTGCTCAGTCATGGACTGCTACGAACTTCGCAGGTTTCTATTATGACCTGGATGAAGACATCTCAACTGAGACAATGGATATCGCAGCAATCAGCACCCGCACCATTGCAGCAGGTGACCTTATGTACAACACTTCAATTGCAGCTGTTGACTATGCAAGCAGCAATCTGAATGGCCAGTACAATGTTATGGGTCTCTTCGCAGAGAAGTACGTCCCACTGGACAACAACACTCCTGACAAGCTCTCAAAGCTGCTCCTTGACTCCAGCAGCAAGTACACTCTGAGGACCGGCACAGCTCTCCAGCTCCCTGAAGGCTATGCACTCACTGCAAAGCAGATCGATG
>NZ_JAUXNK010000041.1 GCF_030682845.1 Methanolobus sp.
CCTGACCATCAGGAGAGTTTCCCCGTTCACCAATACTGCTGCAGGATTGAACACAGAATTGGCCGGATAGGGCCAATCATCTGCTTTAAGTATAGGATTCCCATCATAACGCTTGAAAAGTTCTCCGCGGTCTTCCCATTCCATAATAACTCCCCCTTACGGACTTCACTTAAGTCAGGCCGTTTGACGAGAACTCTCTCTTCTCGTAGATCCCCATCAATCCTTTACCGGTTTCATGTTGTTGATCAATAGCGATATTGTCGGAATACCTGGCTAGCATCTCTAAAGCCATAATGAAACAGACGACCGATTCAGCTCCCTGGTTAGGGTTCATTCCTTTGGGGTCAAGCCCGTCACATACTGCTCCGTTGGAGTGGTCGTACATGATAGCTTTTAGTCTGTTCCTTCCAAGGAAATACTCGAAAGAACGGTTTGCAAGCTGGAGATATTTTTCATCGTGTGTAACCTCATAGGCAGTCACATAAGCCTCCGTAAGATAAGCGGCATCAATAGGCTGTTGTCCAAATATCGCTTTATGGCCTTTCTGTTTGTACCAGCCTTCATTCCCTATAAGATCGAAGAACTCCTCGTTCCACTGTATTCCCGTAAGGAAATCCAGGGCTTTTATCCCTACTTCCTTGTACCTTGGATTCCCGGTAATATTATATGCCATCATAAGGGCTTCGCACATCTTGGCATTTCCATAGGTCACTTCAGTTTCGAACCATTCCCATTTGTCCTGCATGTTATAATCGTATAAGCTGACAAGGAAATCAGCATATTTTATAAACACCGGAAGGAATGTGGCCTGATCTATTCCTTTATCGAGTATCTCATACAAACCGCACATTGTGTAAGCTTTTGCCCTGGGTGCATGGATGTCTTCCATAATGGGCCCGGACCTGCGGACAATCTCAAGTGCGTGGTTGCGCAGGTTTTGAGGCAGGTGTGGGGAGGCACATACATGCCCCAGCCCGTATAATGCACGCCCGAATGTGTCATCACTGCCTTTGTCATCAAGGAATTTCCGGTCGTAACTCATGAAATTATGGAAATGTCCGCTCTCGGTCTGCGCATGGTCTATATAACTTAGGTAAACAGTAACAAGCCTTTTTATCTCTCCTGCCTGTGGGTTGTCTGCAGATGTCGTCCGTGTCAGCGCTACAAGTCCCCTCCCGACATCATCAGTACTATAACCATGCCTTCGGCTTGGCACTCCCATGGTTGCATGCTGGAAAATGCCAACATCATCTGTCATCGAGATAAGATATTCAAGATTCGTTTTGGGTAAGTTGGAAGGTAGGGAGAAATCAGTCATGGTCTCAACAGTAGGTTGAGGATTCTTTTCAAGCGTCTGCTTAAATAAACTGACATATTCTTTGCCTACGTTCTTCCATATCATCTGCCTGCCAAAATCATAGGCTGTCCTGCGCATCTGGTTGCACTCCTGCGGATTTTCGATCAAATGCAGCAATGAAGTGCTGAAACCATCGCTATCCTTGAAACCCACAAGCATTCCACGACCATCCACCAGCATTTCCTGAGCATACCAGTAAGGTGTGGAGACTATTGCCTTACCCATACCAATCGCATAACTCAGGGCACCACTGACAACCTGCTCTTTGGAAAGATACGGAGATACGTAAATATCACTGGCAAGGATATATTTGTACAGTTCCCTTTTCTGGACGAATTTGTCATGGAAAACAACATTCTTCTCAAGACCGAGTTCATGAACTTTGTTTATAAGATACTCTCTGTACACTTCTCCAAAATTCCTTTTAACTTCAGGATGAGTGGCTCCCAGTACCAGGTAAGTCAGGTCCGGATACTTTTCAACCACTGCAGGCAGTGCATCCAGAATGGTCTCTATACCCTTATTCTGGTTGAGAAGGCCAAAGGTAAGAATCAGGGGCGACCCTTCTAATTTGAGTGCTTTCTTATGTTCCTCTGAGCCTGAAAAAGGGCAGTCAGGGATTCCATGATATACAAGTTCTATCTTGTCTGCAGGTGTATCGTACACCTCGCGCAGTATATTTTTTGCTGTTTTGCTCATTACGATTATTTTATCAGAATACTGCATCAGTTTCTCTGTTGCCCTACGGTATGGAGGCTCCGGGTCCTTTATCACAGTATGCAGTGTTGTAATGATTGGTTTATCTATTTTTGAGAGTAACTCAAAAATGTAATCGCCGGCATCTCCCCAGTAAAGGCCGAATTCGTGCTGAAGGCAAACTACATCGACATCTGCCTCATTGATATATTCTGCTGCACGGTTGTAATCTTCAAGCTGATCCCTCCTGATCTCAAAAACGACTTCATCAGGATACTCATAGTTTTCATCGATGCCGTTGAGAGCTATGACTTCGCATTCAACAAAATCCTTTTCCCGTGATACAGAAGTAAGCAGATCAGAAGTGAATGTTGCTATCCCACACTTTCGCGGAACATAGGTTCCGATAAATAGTACTTTTAATTTTCGTTTCAACTAATTACCCCCCGGTTGCAGTAAATTTGAATATGCCATTGAAAATAATAAGGTGTCAACTCTACTCAAAATCGTGTATGTGAAGTTGCAACTAACAATTCCATTATTCAAAGATACTATCTGAATTGTAACATCAGTCTTTTCATCCCCACCCAACCGCCAGCTTTTGTTTTTAGGCGGCGAGATACCCTAAATAACTATTGGGCGAAATCGTATTTAACCTTATTCACAAACAAATTTCTAAGCGTGTTTATTTTTGAGAGAATCAATCTTGCTGATCATGGTGATATTTTAGAAAAAACCACTTTAAAAGAGGTAATGTTACCTGCTGAATAAAATGCATGCAATTGATTTATGAATATAATCTATAAGTTGCATCACGTTCATACATCAGATTTTCCTGAATGTTTTTTAGTATTTACATTAACAATTAATTGCATATGAACACCTACTTATAATTTTATAAGAGACATGTCATAAAAACCTTTTTATATCATGTACATGTTGTCGACTAATTGCTCAACAAACCACCACGTGGAGCATTAGAGATGATTACGGCTGAACGTCTTCTCTAGCCGTGGCTATATATTCACCACAAACAGCTTCAGGCTACTGAAAGACGCTCCTCTACCCAAATCATGGCTCATCCACAGACTGGTTACTAACAACAAATGGGTGGTAACTAGATGTCACTTAACGAATCCGTAAACAGAATAGTAGTAGGTTCAGGAGTTATATTCGCAGGTACGATCAGCGGACTCCTATTGAACATCCTCATCAAGGGAGTGCTGACAAGGAACCTGTCCCAGACAGATTTTGGCACTTACTCACTCGCACTAACAGTCATTTCCCTCACAGGTGCTATCGCCACGCTGGGCCTGCACGAAGGTGTACCCAGATATATAGCATACTTCAGGGGAAGGAACGAAGACCACAAAATACAGGAAATTGTAGTATCCGGCCTGCTCATGGGCCTTGTAGCGGGAGTGCTGGCTATGTTCATTTCCCCGATAGTATTTGAACGCGCCGCAGCAGGTATGTTCGATACCCAGGATAATATATCTGCAATAATCAGGATAATGATCTTTGCAATTCCGCTTACGATATTCATGAACATAGCCATAGCAGTATACAGAGGATTTGACCGTACCAACGTCAACATGTACTTCTATGATGTAATAAGACCCGTATCCCTATGGGCCTTTGTATCTATAGCAGTACTTGCAGGAGTATCACTGCACACGTTCGTACTTGCAGATCTCCTCTCAATGGTGTTCACATTCAGCCTGATGGTGGTGTATTTCATCAAGAACCCGCCATTTAAGCCAGAGCTCAAGGTCCGTTTTAGCGAGCCCACAAAACAACTTGTAAAGTACTCGTTCCCGCTGCTTATAAGTGCGACTCTGCTCAACCTTATGACCTGGACCGACACCATAATGCTGGGATACTTCAAGTCCTCGCAGGTCGTTGGCGTATATAGTGCAGTTTACCCGCTGGTCAGCTTCCTCACAATAATAATAACCTCCATGGGCTTTGTTTATATTCCGGTAGCTTCCAGAATATGGGGGGAGGGTCGCAAAGACATCCTTGGTTCTCTCTATAAGGTAGTAACAAAATGGTGCTTTGTCCTTTCATTCCCCATATTTGCGCTCATGTTCGTGTATCCGGAAGCCATACTTACCAGGCTGTACGGAGCTGAATACGCAACTGGAGCTACAGTATTGAGGATACTTGCAATTGGTTTCATCACAAACGCGTACTTCGGGTTTAACTACCATACAATAATGGCAGTAGGTGACTCCGGTTTCCTCATGAAGTGCTCAACTGCAAGTGCTGTGATCAATGTAGTGCTCAATTTCATGCTGATACCCCCGTATGGCATGATAGGGGCAGCTGCAGCATCGGCAGCATCGTTTGCAACCATCGAGCTTCTAATGACCCTGAGAGCATGGAGGACGCATGGAATGCACCCGTTCACAATTGCTTACAAGAAATTCACGGTTATCTGTATAGCACTCATATCGATCATGATGGTATTCAAGTTAATACTCCCTACAGTTGGTTTGCTATGGGTTTACGGCGTGTTCGCAGTCGTGTACATTATCATCTGCCAGTATTCAGGTGTTATCAATGATGATGACAGGACAATAGCTAAACAGGTACGCACTCAAGTACGCACAAATGTCAGACGTAGTATCGGACTCTTTGTGCCACGAACTCTCAGGAATCTCTGATACAGAAGAAAGACCCAAAAAGTTGCTATATTATGCTCAACAGTAAAGTTGTATTGAGTATTCGTTGATAATATAGCGGGAGTATCAGCATGGGACTGGAAGAAGAATGTGCATTACACAACGCAAGCAGCAAAACAAAGCCCGGCATCTTCTGGAAGCCTGCAGGAAACCACAGGCTTTTCACAAGGTACGATGGGAATCCTATACTTAAAGCAGATGATTGGCCCTATCCGGCCAATTCTGTGTTCAATCCTGCAGCAGTATTGGTGAACGGGGAAACTCTCCTGATGGTCAGGGTCGAGGATCACCGGGGTTTTTCACATCTTACAGTGGCCAGAAGCAGGAACGGTTACGATGACTGGAAGATAGATGATCATCCGACCTTCACGGCTGATCCTGATAACTATCCTGAGGAAGAGTATGGTATAGAGGATGCACGCATAACTTATAATGAAGACGAGAAGCAGTGGTATATAGCCTATACATCGTTTTCTTCTTCAGGTCCTCTGCCCTCACTTGCCAGGACCAGGGATTTCAAGAAGTTCGAACGCATTGGTGCAGTCCTGCCGCCAGAGAATAAGGATGCAGCGTTGTTCCCTGTCAGGTTCAATGGCAGATGGGCTCTTATCCACAGGCCTGTTGCAGGCGGTCTGACCAAAGCCAATATGTGGATATCATTCTCTTCCGACATGAAGCAGTGGGGAGAGCACCAGGTTCTCCTGTATGCCCGTGAAGGTGGCTGGTGGGATGCAAATAAGATCGGTCTCTCCCCTCAGCCGCTGAGAACAGAAAAAGGCTGGCTTGTGATGTACCACGGAGTCAGGCATACTGCATCAAAGATGAGTTACAAGCTCGGCCTTGCTCTGCTGGACCTGGAGGATCCTACTATAGTGCTGAAAAGAGCAGATGAATGGATATTCGGACCACATGAGCATTATGAAAGGGTTGGCGATGTAAATGAGGTTGTCTTCCCATGTGGCTGGATCGTTGACGGGGATGAGGTCAGGATGTACTACGGAGGCGCAGACACCTGTGTGGCATTGGCAACAGCAAGCATGAAAGAGATCCTTGATTACATGGAAAAATGCTAGGGATTCCTGGAAAGGATACAAGCCATCTGCATGGATAAATACCCTTCATATGCTTATTTTCATATAAGCTCTGATGCATCCTCTTTAATGGCTACACGTGCATCTTCTGTGCAGGAATAATGTTCTTGTGGCTTTATTAGAGTGATTAGGTTTATACATGATAAGGATAGACTTTGAATGTATCCTTATCTAATGGGGGGAGGTGAAAGATATGGAAAAGTGCGGAGTATGCAACCAGGATGTTGAAAAGCAGCCCCGGATTACTGCTGAGGGGAAATGTGATACTTGCGGTGCCAAGCTAAGTATGGTAGAAGAAGGGAAGCATGAAAAAGGCAGATAAGCTGCTTTAAATCATGTTTCCTGACAGGTAGAAGCCAGTAAAGTTACCTGTTTTCAGGTAGCTTTCTTCTACATTTTTATATTTTTATTGCTGCTGTATAAATCTTATGGCCCTTATAGTATTGTTTCCCTTTTTATAGAGTTCTTAGATAGTCTATCAGATCGTTCAGATCCTCATCCTTCATATCCCACCTTGGCATAGTCGGGTCAAGCGGGCGGCCTTCAGGATCGACTCCTGATCTTATAGCTCTTCTGATAGTTTCTTCAGTGTATGGCTCGTGTCCTGCATGTTCCTCCGAAGTGAGCCCATCATAAGTAATATCCGCGGGTACTACGTATCCCATCATTACGGGAACTCCTCCCCGCCCATCTTCTCCATGGCAATGTACACAGCTACCTCCGTGCACATAGAACCAGTGCGGTCCTCCGTTTGTATCTATGCGCTGCCTTGATTGGTTATATCCTGTGTAGTATATCATCTGACCATTGGATTCATAATCAATTTCTAATGCCTCATTATCGAGAGGATAACCGGTATCTGGATAACCGGGGCCCCTTACGCCAGAAAGATAGCCCGGAGTTGATAGAATATATATCATTCCGGTTATGCCTATGATGATCAATGCAAGTGCAATCACTACTAAGGTCATTCTGGACATATTTTATCGCTCCAGATTATTTTTGATCTCTTCAAACTCTTCCCTG
>NZ_JAUXNK010000045.1 GCF_030682845.1 Methanolobus sp.
CACGGGACTGCGGTCTTTCACCAGAGGGCCTTTCACGGGACTGCGGTCTTTCACCAGAGGGCCTTTCACGGGACTGCGGTCTTTCGCGGGTTTGCGGCCTCTCTACAGGTATCCTCTCACGGGACTGTGGCACCTGCTCTTCTTCTGTAGCTGGCTGAGGTTCTTTCTCATCTGCTTTTTGCACCTTTACAGGGCTTATTCTTTTTACTTCAGCAGGACCTGACCTTGAAACTTCAGGCGGAGCTATTCTTTTTACATCAGAAGTACGCCTTTCCTTGCGTTTTGGCAGGCGCCCAATGGGGGATGCGTTATCTGATTCAGAATCCTTTATACTGTACTTATCGAGCACCTGTTCAACGGGGACTTTCTGCCTGAGGGCTCTTATAACCTCTTTTTGCACAAGGTCTTCAACACTCTTTCCATCAGGAGCACGTGCAATATAATCTACATTGGCCACCTGGACCAATTCCTTGACAATGAGCTCTCCGCCGCGGTCACCATCAGTGAACACTGTGACTGTCTCTTTCTTCTTGGTAAGCTCCGCAACCTCAGGAGGGACATTGGTGCCTCCCACACAAATTGTGTTCTTGATGCCGTAACGAAGGAGGTTAAGAACATCTGCACGTCCCTCTACAACTATGATCGCGTCAGAATCAAACACTGCAGGACCGCAAGGTATCTTGTTCTTTCCGAAGTATTCCATTTCTTCGACCCTTACAGACTGGCGCACCTGGTCTGCAATTTCCTGGGACTCCGGCAGGTTCTCGTCAAACATGCCTGTAAGGATGAACTTTGCTCTCTCGATGATCTGGTGCCTCTTTGTGGCCCTGACATCCTCCATCTGGGTTATCTCTATCTTTGCACTGCAGGGACCTACCCTGTCAATGGTTTCAAGAGATGCTGCCAGAATGGATGTTTCGACCTTGTCGAGGCTTGAAGGGATAAGGATAGTGCCTTTGGTCTTCCCGGCCTTGGCACTTACAACAACCTCGATCCTTCCTATCCTGCCTGTCTTCTGGAGGTCACGCAGGTCAAGGTCGGAGCCAAGGAGCCCCTCCGTCTGGCCGAATATAGCGCCTACTATGTCGGGACGTTCGATTATTCCTTCAGCGCTGATCTTTGAATGAATGATATATTTTGTAGTGTCTGCATTTTGCATTTGGATTCTCCTAGAGTTTATGATGATATGCGTATAGTCGAAAGCCTCTCAAGCCTTCAGCCCAATGCAAAAATAGTATACTACCCGCTACACTACATGTATACAGGACAGGCAGTAATGACATCAGAGAAGATTTTTCTCATTTAAATTATAAATCAGGGCTTATAAAATGCAGCGTTATGTATGATCGTAAAACTACATTCACTAACAGGCGTACCAATGTGCAGCAAGCAATTTCCCGCGGGCACCAGCCCGTTGCTATGACCACTCAAACATCTTCTGGCAGACATGATTAGCAGTTTCCAAATCCCTCATCTGATTCCCAATCAATCTTTACTATGCCGTGTACCTTTATTTTTCGCTACTCCTTTATCTGTGAGATAGGTTTTTACATGTAATGAATAAGGATTATGATTAAACTATATTTGCATTAGTGGAAATGCCCTTGCGTAAGGACATTTCTGTGATCTTGATCGAATTTCAAGTATGGATCGTAACCATAACAGGATGGTTACATAAACTAATAGAATTCAAAGTCTTATAAACTTATGGGTAACACGGGCAGGGAAGGCTCTGAAACTAGTAAAGCAAGTGAACTTGATTTAGCTTTCCCTTTATAAGGCCTTCATCCTTCCGGAGTTATGTGCGGGGAAATATCTGACAGGAAGATCTTCGCGCAAGGAACTATGATATAAATTAACTGCATTTGTAATATTATGAATGACAGAGATCCGGCTGACAGAAAGAAAATTATCATTATAGGTGGAGGGGCAGTGGGACTGGCTGTGGCAACAAGTGTAAAACGCCATAGTGACCACGAGATCCTTGTATTCTCCTCGGATTCCCATGCATCCTACAGCCAGTGTGGCATACCGTTTGTAATAGCAAAGGAGATCAATGATTTCAATTCCCTTCTCCTCAGGAAGAAAGAATTCTTCGAAGAAGCAGGAATAGACCTGCGCACAGGCACTGTGGTCAAGTCTATTGACATAGCGGCCCGTACGGTCCTTGCTGAAGGAAAAGAATACCGCTTTGACAGGCTTGTGATAGCCACCGGTAGCACTCCGTCAATCCCGGAGAAACTCGAATCAGGAGCTTTACTGAAGAATGTTTTTACCGTACGCACCCTTGAGGACGCCATAAGGCTTGAAAAGGCCCTTCAGGATGTATCCAGTGTGGCGATAATCGGAGGAGGGGCAATCGGAGCTGAACTTGCTGTGGCATGTTCTAAAAGGAGATTGAATACACTTCTTATCAACCGGAGCAGTTCCCTGCTCTCACATAATATCGACCCTGATATGGCAGATATAGTCCGGGAGCATCTTGAATCCATGGGAGTGCAAATACTTACCGACTACACCCCGCAGGCTCTCAATGGGGAAGGCAGCGTCAGGTCCGTGACCATTGGAGAAAAGGAATTCCCGGCTGACGTGGTCATAATATCTGCAGGGGTAAAGCCAGAAACACAGATTGCTGCTGATGCCGGGATAATGATAGGCCCCACGGGAGGGATCATTGTCAACGACGATCTGCAGGTAAAGCTGACTAACGGTACTTTTGACCCCGATGTCTACTGCGGGGGAGAGTGCGCACAACTTCAGGATCTCATAACAGGCAGACCTATGTTAAGCCAGCTTGCAAGCACAGCAAGAAGAATGGCAGGAGTGATACGGGATAACCTGATAGATGAACAGAGCAGCTTCGGTCCGGTTATCAGCCCCTGGGTGGCTCTCATCGGCGAACTGGAAGTAGGGACAGTAGGTATTACCACCCGGATAGCCCGTCTTAATGGAATAGACGTAGTAAGCGGTCTTGCCACAGGCACCACCCGTGCAGGCTACTACCCGGGTTCAGCCCAGCTGTACATAAAGCTTCTTTTCAGGAACAGGATCCTCGTCGGAGCACAGGCTATCGGCGGCAAGGGTGTCAAAGAGAGGATTGACGGGCTTTCCCTTGCTATCAGCAAAAGAACTACAGTGGACGAGATCCTTAACATGGAAACCTGCTATACACCACCACTTGGAACACTTGTGGATCCGCTCACCTATGCGGCAAAAGGTGCACTCCGGAAAATGTCAAAGGTCCGGAAATGATAGTCATCGACGGCTCATATGGAGAGGGAGGGGGACAGATACTGCGGACTGCGGTATCCCTCTCAGCAGTAATAGGAGAGGAAGTAACCGTTACAGATATCCGCAAAGCTAGACCCCAGCCCGGGCTGAAGATGCAGCATCTCACATCAATAAAAGCAGCCGCTCTCTTATGTGATGCAAAGGTGGAAGGGCTTTTTCCGGGCTCAACTGAGATCCGGTTCTTTCCACTGGAAATAAAGGGGTTAAGTGCCGAAATAGACATTGGTACCGCAGGGAGCATCCCATTACTTATCCAGAGTATCATGCCTGCTGCCGCTTATGCAAGCAGTGGCGTCAGGCTCATGCTCAAAGGAGGGACTGATGTCACCTGGTCCCCTACCATAGACTATCTTGAGAATGTGACATTCAAAGCCCTGGCGAGAATGGGCTACAGCTCACATCTGAAAACCATTAGCAGAGGCTACTACCCCAGAGGTGGGGGACTAATCGAGCTGGAAATCAAGCCATCAAAGCTTCAGGGATATGATTTTCTCAGAGAGGATGGAGATGTTTCAGGCATATCCCATAGCTCCGGGCTGCCCGAACATGTGGCACAGAGACAGGCCGCATCTGCAAAGGAGATCCTGGACGAGAAGGGATATGAATGTGATATCCTTACAGAGGTCTCGCAATATGCTTCCACTGGAAGCGGGATAAGCCTGTGGTCAGGTTTTAAGGGTGCAGTCTCCATTGGAAAAAAAGGCTTGCCTGCAGAGGAGGTGGGAGCCAGGGCTGCAGAGGAAATGATAACATACCTGGAGTCGGCGGCAGCTGTCGACCAGCATCTTGCCGACCAGCTGATACCTTACATGGGACTTGCAGGCAGCGGCTCTTTCACAACCGTTGCCCTGTCAGATCACACAACGACCAATATATGGGTCACTGAACAATTCCTTGATGTCAGGTTCGGCATAAAAAGAGGGAATGGGGTTGTCGAGGTTTACGTGCAATGATCATTCCTGTGTGTCAGCGATGCTTATGTACTCTGAGGGAATGCTCTTTGCAAGCACAATATCCCCATTAACAACCACAATATCAATCCCGTCGTCCTGCGCCGATGCGGCATCGATTTCAAATATCACAGGGTTGTCAGTGTGGATAGAAGCGGCCTGCATTGCTTTTTCCAGTGAGGTGCTCAGGTGCACATAGCACTGCCTGACAGGAGTGATCCCGTTCTCAAGAAGCATGTCCGCTTCTTCCTGGCTTACACCATAGTAGAGGTAAGGGAGTTCATTCTCAGGATAATCGGATATAAGATCGATCTCTACTGAATGGCCGTAACGAGCCCTGATAAAAGATCCGTCTATCTCATAGCGGCCTTTCACGTCGGACTCTACCAGAGACACAAGGCGCTCCATGGTGCCCCATTTGTAGCGCTTCATCATAATTTCACAGAGCACATCCATATCAACCCAGCCCTGCTGGTCCATTTCCAGGCCAACATCCTCCGGGAAGTGCCTCAATGCACCGGAAATGAATCTTCCAAGCCTCTCTTCCCGGTCATCATCCAGCACATAACGTCCTTCTTCGCCGCATTCCGGGCATACATCGCCCCTGAAGTACCCATGCTGTATACATTTACGGATCATGATATCTGTCAGATATATCTTATAATTAATATAAGTTGTTAAAATGGCCTGTATTCACAGTTCGCTTGAACCGGCAGTTATCTTCACTGAGGAACAAATGATTTAAGATGTATTATGTATGTAAGTCTTTCAGGTATATAACATGGATGAAATTATAGAGATATACAAAAAGCAAAAGCTTAGCGGGACAATCACCCAGGAGGACTTCCTGGAAAGGGTCGGGGAAAAAGTGAACCAGATGGGCGGACTTTGTGACACAAGAACGGCAGCAATGCTTGTGGCACATGACCTTGGGGCCGGTGACACACATGGAGAAGGTGCCGGGAATGAGATACAAAAGGTTGCAGATATCGCCCCCGGCACAGGTAATGTCAGGCTCATTGCCAAGGTCATGTCTGTGTTCCCGGCCAAGGAGTTCAACCGCAATGACGGCACCATCGGAAGAGTTGCAAATCTTCTCGTTGCTGACGAAACGGGTTCCATACGCCTGACACTGTGGGACGATAAGGCAGATCTTGTGAAGACAGGAGATATCACTATCGGGCAGACATTCCAGATAAGCGGTTATGTGAAAGAAGGATATTCCGGTGTTGAAGTGAATATAGGTAACAACGGTGTGCTGTGCGAGACAGACGAAAAGATCGAGGCCTCTGTTGCCACCACAAAGGTCGCAGATATAAAGAACGGCATGGGTGACATTAACCTCAAAGCCAGGGTGCTGGACATAGCCGATATAAAGACCTTTAACCGCAAGGATGGCTCAACAGGCAGGGTTTCGAATATAACTGTGGGAGACAACACCGGAAAGATCAGGGTCACCCTGTGGGATGAGAAAACAGACCTGCTGCCCGAATTAAATATCAATGACTCCATTGAGATAATCAACGCTTACGCCCGGGAGAATAACTTCAGCCAGCAGGTCGAAGTGCAGGTAGGCAACCGCACCATTCTGAAGAAAACAGACAAGCCAGTCGACTATTCAGAGAATTTCACACCCATATCCGATATAATACCAGGGGAATCATACTCTATCAAAGGATCTGTCTCGGGGATAGGGGACCGCCGGGACTTCACACGCGATGACGGTACAGAGAACAGCGTCTCAAATATCTATGTTTCCGATGACACAGGCAGGATAAGGATAGCGCTCTGGGGTGAACATGCCGGCCTTATAGAGGATGTTGATATTGACACCGAAATAGAGATAATCGATGCCTTCTCAAAATCAGGGTTCAATGATGAGATAGAGCTCAGCGCAGGAAACAGGACAAGGATAATTGTCCTTTGAGTAAGAGATCAGCGGTTATCGTATGGAACACTCACCAGGACTACGGTGTTCCATACTCTTACCTGATTGCAGGATATTTACCGGGTTTTATTTATCTGGGTGTTGTCCTTCACCTTCCGTGTCCTGATTTTCTACCAGGTGGAACATTTTGTTCATCCCATCTGAGCCCTTTTACCATGGAAAGAAATGCATGAACACCTATAAATACAATTAACTCGACATTTTAACTGTGGACTATTAGTGACCAATTCTTAACTCCTGGCTTTAAAGGAAGGTAAGGGTCTTGAACGCACAAAGGGATTTGGAAACCGACGTTTCGATAAAAGAGATACAGAACGAGATGTCTGTCAAAGAATTGATGACAAGGGATATCTTTGTCATGGATGCTGACACTACCGTACTTGAAGTTGCCCGGGAGATGACTGACCGCAATGCAGACAGTGTTATTGTGGTGGATGATGGTGACATCGTCGGCATAATCACCGAGAAGGATGTTGTTTCCAAGACTGTTGCAAAGAACAGGCTTCCCGGAGAGATGAATGCCAGGAGCATTATGTCCTCCCCGATAATATCCATCAAACCCTCTACAGGAATGATCGAAGCAGCTGAGCTTATGGTCAAGTCGGATATACGCAGGCTTGCAGTGATGGATGGTAACATAATACTGGGAATGATCACATACAGGGATATCATGGCAATCTCCCCGGGACTGAACACCATCCTCCAGAACCTGATAGAATTGCACCGTGAAGGAGACTTCCTGAGGGAGACCGATGTGGAGCGTGGCATCTGCCAGCGTTGCGGTGCCACGGCTGACAACCTGAGAGAGGTCAACGGGCTCAACCTGTGTGAGGACTGCAGTGAGGAAGAAGGTTACTATGACTAGTTTTATGCTGGTCAGAAAATAAGTACACACGAAAGCTGGTGAAATGAATGTCTGTCCCGATATATGATGGAAAAAGGTATGTATCGATTTTTAAAGCAGTGGAAAGTAGCTTTGCGGACCTTACAGGAAAAGCATTATTCGTGCTTACAAAAAGCACATGCTTAGACAGGCATTATTATTCATATGCACACTAAAAGAGCTCTTTAGCAAAAGACCGTTGCTCCGGGACCACAGGAACTATCTGATGTCTGGATTGCCGTTGACAGAACAGTGCAATATTATACATATGACATCTTATTAATTTCCTCTAGTCTGTTTAAGGAATTGGCCTTTTGGAATCACAGAGGATAGCAAAATGCCTGATATGTGTGGTTTAAACAATGGAAAAGAAACTCCAAAGAATTAACCATATACTAAAAAGACGAGAAGCATGCCGGCAACTACTGATGTACTGAATCTCAACCTGCTGTGGCTATCTTATTCCCGATGATCATGCTTAGTGAGAATAGTGGAGGTAGTACTGTTGTAAATGAAAAACAATCTCCCAGTAACAGGCTGTCCGGAAAGGATCTGTCATAGCCCTTAACGGGACTATGAGAATGGTTCTGCCTGCCAGTGCATGAACAGAATGATATGGGAAGCACCTTCAAAATCAATGTCGGTGTTTTCTGCGCACGATATTAGAAAGAACGAGGATATTCAAAACATTTAGATGGAGGAACACCATGAATGTTAGAGACATTATGAGTTCACCGGTATTCACAATAGCACCGGAAGAGAACGTGGCACATGCAAGGAACCTAATGCTGAAACATAAGATAAGCACCCTTGTGGTGGCCAAGGACGGGAAGATGGTCGGTATAGTCACAAAGACCGACCTGAGCAGAAAGCTTGCACAGGCAGAACCGATGTGGCGCAGAAGACCGATAGACAAAATCCCGGTCAACATGGTGATGAATGATGCCCCTATATCGATCTATCCGGATGCCTCGATTTCCCAGGCAAGCAACCTGATGCTGGAGAATGGTATCAACTCACTTGTTGTTGTGAAGGATAATATAGTTGGAATAGTCACGGGAACAGACATCATGAAATATGTATCCCAACAACCGGATATTAAAATGCGGGTATCGGACGTAATGGGAGATGACATTATCTTTGTGCACAGGCACCACACGATAAACCATGTTGTCCAGGAGATGGAAAAATACGAGGTCAACAGGGTGATAGTCACCGATGATTCCAACGAGGCCGTCGGGATAATCACCACAAGCAACGTGGCACTGAACATCATGGTGGATAATGAGGGTAATATGCAGTCAAAGAGCATAAAGATGGCACGCAGATCTACTCCCGCCGGCCAGAAGACATACAGGTACATCAAAGACGTCCCGCTCGTGGCCGAAGACATTATGATGGACCTGCCATCCGGCGTAGCTGTCGACGACCTGTTGGTCGATGCTGCAAAGGTCATGCTGGATGAGCATGTTATCAGCCTTCCTGTTGTTAATAAGGATGAGATCGTGAGCATGATAGGCAGGAAAGATATACTCCGGGCCGCTCAATAAACGCCGGAACAGAAGCGTACAAGCTAAAAATGTTAGATCATACAGAATTTAATACATAGAGGGAAAAATTATGGAAGT
The DNA here is from genome assembly GCF_030682845.1 of Methanolobus sp. Classification (GTDB taxonomy): domain Archaea; phylum Halobacteriota; class Methanosarcinia; order Methanosarcinales; family Methanosarcinaceae; genus Methanolobus. Next base: position 8,701 of record NZ_JAUXNK010000045.1, read on the forward strand.
AAAGGACATCATGACAGAACCTGTAAATATAGATAAGTCAGCTACCATCTCTCATGCACTTGACATCATGGAAAAGAAGGGAACAAGGCGCCTCCTTGTCACGCATGATCACAAGATCATGGGCGTGCTCACCATGAGAAACCTTACAAAAGAGCTCGGGACCCGCAAGAAGGGAAGTATGCCGGCATCTGCCCTGCATGTTGCAACAGCTGTCTCTGACAATTACGTAAAAGTGCTCCCGGATACCAAGGTAACAGATGCCGTCACCCTCATGGCCCGCAACGGCGGGGTGATGATCGTAGTTGAGAACGAAAAGGTCCTTGGCTGGGTGACTCCGACAGAACTTCTCAGGAACAACGACCTGAAGGGATATGTGGCTGAAGTGATGCAAAAGAACCCTATTGTCGCACACCCCGCTGACCGTGTGAGCCATGTAAGACGCCTCATGCTGGACAATAATATCGGAAGGGTGCCTGTGATAGATGACGACAAGCTGGTAGGGATAGTCACAGAGAAGGACATTGCCAAAGCAATGCGTTCGTTCCGTGACATTGTCGATGGCAATAAGCAGGATGCACGTATCAAGAACCTCATTGTCGAGGATATAATGAAAATGGGTGTCAAGACCGTCTATACCAATACACCCGTAAAGGACGTCGCAAAACTCATGCTTGATGAGAATATAGGCGGTGTGCCGGTCGTAAACCTTGAAGAACAGATGGTAGGGCTTGTTACAAGGAGAAATATCGTCAATGGGCTTGCGCAGTAAGCAGTGCCTTAACAGAAAGATATGGATAATGGGACTGAAATGGATATAAAAGAGGCGGCAGAGCTTTTGGGCCTGTCGCCATCCAGATTTTCAGAACTTCTCGAAAAGAAGGTGTTACTGCAGGACTGGGGAGAATATGAGGATTTCTTCCGATTCAGCAGCAATGTGGGGAAAATCGATGAGGGCAGTGTACTGGTCAAAAAAGGAGATGCCTTTGAGTTCGTACAGGGGTTCCCGAAGATAAAAAGGGCCATTATGCTTGCTCCTGCCATCAAGAGTCATTTTGCGGATATCGATGCTGTTGCTGTTGAAGAGAAGATGAATGGCTACAATGTCCGTGTCATCGAACATAAAGGGGAACTGATTGCTTTTACTCGCAGCGGCCACGTCTGCCCATACTCCAGCGAGCGTGCCAACCACCTGCTTGAACATGATCTTTTTAAGGATCATCCTGAATACGTGATCTACGGTGAGATGGTGGGACCTGATAACCCCTATGTGCCAAAGCATATTTATGAAGTTGATTCGCTCGAGTTCTTTGCTTTTGACATCCGGTCCAAAGAGGGGATTCCCCTGCCTGTTCATGAGAGACGGGAGCTTGCTGCTGATTATGGTTTGACCCAGGTCGAACTTCTTGGCGAGTTCGAAGTATCTGAAGCTGCTGAAGGGATACGGGATATAATTCTGGAACTGGGTAAAAAGGAACGTGAAGGCGTAATAATCAAAGATCCTGCAATGGTATTGCAACCATTGAAATACACAACCTCCGAAACTAATTGTGCGGATCTGCGCCACGGGTTCAGGTTCTATAACGAATCGGGTAAGGATTACCTCTTTGCAAGAGTTGTGAGAGAAGGTTTCCAATCAGTGGAATGGAACGAGAGCGAGGAAGATCTTGAGAAAAGATGCCTCATGCTCGGTAAAAGCATACTCATGCCCATGAGAGAATCGATTATGCATGTGCAGGAAGGCGAACGCCTATGGGAGGATGTACAGATAAGGGTGAGAGAAGTGAGCACTATCGACAAATTCAGGATGTATCTTGAAAGGCTTGGTCTTGATATCATCTTCGGCTCACCAGAGCTCATCGGGGATGAATATGTTGTCAAGATCAGGAAGATGAACAAGAGCACAACAGACAAGACCCTCGGTATAATCGAAGGCCAGCTCTGGTCGTGAAAAAGAAATATATGCATAAACATTTATTCGTAAGACCATACTGGAGGATACTCACATGACTAAAATTGCCATCATTGGAAGTGAAAAGAGCGGGAAGACCACTCTTGCCGGGAAACTGGGCAAAAAGGGCAGTGTTACTGACATCACGATGTACGACTATGCCAAGAATGACCGGGTGCTCACGACCATTGATGCTACCGGGTATCCGGCATCTGTGAAATCCCTCCTGACAGCACTTAACCTTTCAGACATAGCCATACTGTGCATACCTCCACAGGGGCTCGACCCTCTTGCGGCCGAATGTATCATTTCCCTTGACCTTTTAGGGTATAAGCATGGTATCGTTGTCCAGACCAAAGCAGACCTCTCATATCCGCTGGCTCTTGAGGAAATGAAAGAGAAACTCAAAAAGATTACAAAAGGAACAGCGCTTGAGAACTGGCAGTACCATACCATTTCCACAACTAGCTTTGAGGGCATGGAAGAGCTCAAGGAACTCATCTTCTCCATGGGAGACATGGTGGGCGCCGAGCAAAGGAGCCTGGACAGCCTTCCTGCACGGGTTGTCATCGACCAGTCCTTCAACGTAACCGGAATCGGATGTGTGGTACTGGGAGTCGTGTCACAGGGAACCATACATGCCAAGGATAAGATGGTGGCCTATCCGGCCAAAAAGGACCTGGAGATCCGCTCCATCCAGATGCATGATGTGGACGTTAAAACAGCTCCGGCTGGTGCAAGGGTCGGCCTTGCGCTCAAGAATGTACAGTCAAAGGATATAGACAGAGGATTTGTTCTGTCCGCTCAGGAAAATGTCTCAGAGGACCTCAATATTGAATGCACCCTGTCTCAACTGGCAAAGGATTTCGCAGTAGGAGACATGCTTCACGTCTACGTTGGTCTGCAATCGGCACCGCTAAAAGTTAAGAGCATAAAACAGGAAGGGCAAAGTGTGGAAAAAGCAAAGCCCGGGAAAAAGTACCTGTTGGAACTGGCAGGGACAAAGGAAATAGCCTATAGCAAAAATGACAGGTTCGTCCTGGCAAACCTCGATGGCAAGCAGAGATTCGTTGCCTTCGGATATAGCCAGTGAACTACTTTTTGGGCAGAAGGTGTTTGGAGCCTTCCAGCACGGAAGGCATTTCAACCGCTTTTGTGAGCTTCACGTTTTCAGGCAGGTCCACCATAGTGGGCTGTTGTATGGCAGCAGGGGACGCCTCTATAGTAGCTCTCTGAACCTTGTAGCCAGAGTCACTGCGTGAGAAGGATGCAGGTGCAGTTGTAGATGGGCGCTCCGTCGAGAAGACCACGGATGTATCTTCGGTTGTGCTGTCTGAACCGGAGCCCCTTAATCCGGATTTTGTGTCTCTTTCTTTTGCCTTTGATCCTTCTTCTTTTCCACGCAGATAGTTCTCACGTGCAAAATCCCGGAGATCATATTCATCGGCAAATCCGTAAAGCCTGGAGAGCTGCTCCTGGACCCAGCCTATCTCCGAGTGCCTGTGATAACCAACTTCAAATCCAAGTTTCCGGGAAACCTCAGCAAGATGAGCCCTGTCGGCCTCGGATATTACCTTACTCTCCTTTTCCTTTTTGAATAGTGCGACCATAGGACAACCATCATTCCAGATAACCTTCGATCTTCAGGCCTTTTTCCGTAAAACTGACAGAGCGCATGTTGCAATCATGCCTTGTGCCACGCATTTTGATTACCTGGATGGCACGTGTCATTGTCTTGTCATACAGGAAATTGTGCATGAAAATGACACCATGTGCTGCAAACTGCTCTGTGGAATACGCAGTCGGGTCTGTCATCTCAGACAACAGTACGGTAGTACAGCCAAGCTTCTTGAGGTTGCGTATGAACCTGCTCATCTCCTTTTCCTGAAGGGAGAAATCGTTTGTAGTGAACCTTATGGCCGATACTGAATCTATGACAAGGCGCTTGACGTCATATTCTGAAACGTATGCAGCTATTTCCTTAAAGACCATGGAAGGAGACGGCGCCTCACTCTCAATGGATGCCCTGCCTACGTTATAGTCCGTTGTCACAAACTCGTTCATCTCATCCATATACCCGTACTCCATCCTCGGACCCAGATCTGCAAAGAGAAGTTTCTGCATTTTGATAAGAGGAGCAATGTTTATCGTATAATTGGACATGTCATTGATGATGTTCTGCGGGCATTCAAGCAGTGTCGCGTATAACCCAACCTCACCCTTGGAAGCGCCATGTGCAAGGAACTGTACGCCAAAGGTGGTTTTCCCGCTGCCTGGCGGACCGCTCAGTACATAGACCCTTTCGGACAAGAAACCGCCCTGTACCAGATCATCAAATCCTTCTATTCCTGTAGGTATTCTCATAGATACTACCTCTGTATATAAGTAGGATAATATACTTTTATGAGTATTATAAAACTGCAATATATTTTAATGCATCGATTGGATATTATAAAAACAACATTAAATAAATATGCCACTAAACACTCTGCTAAATAATCACATACATCACCCAACCATGCCAGACACCGCCAGCCATTCTTTCTCCATAAGGTATAAAGACCTCCTGTGGTCGGTAAAGACCTTCTCCTTGTCAGTAGTGACAGCATTCGTCTGCAGCATGTTCCTTTACACCTTCATGTTTATCATAGCAGAGCCTGCCCCGGTGAACCAGGCCATAATTTCTACGGCCACTGCCGCAACAGCCAAGGTTGTTGTAACCGCCCAATATATCAGTCCGATGTGGGCCATATTTATATTCAATTCCATAGCTGCCCTGAGCGCATCCGTGGGCACGGGTCTGTTCCTGTTTATCCATCTCCTGCTGATGTCAGATATCCGGCTCAGGCCGAATAACCGCATATACGCTTCTTTTTCAATTGCTTTTGAAAGGATGCTGATGCCTGCCAACAGGGTACTTCAGAAACTTGCACATCATCTGGATGATGATTTCCCTTACCCCGAAATAAGTGACCCTGCAAAAGAAGGTATCTGGAAATACTGCGGATATACCCGGGAAGACTACCGGATGTTCGCCTATATGCTCCCATACACGATACCCTTCATGATAATGACAGTGAACGGTCTTCTCATGGGGATACTGCTGGCCTTCTTCCTTTTCAACGGGTCTCTGACGGGCTATGAAATGCTCGGGATAAAAGGAATGGCTATCGGGATAGCCTACAATCTCACCTATTTCTTCATATCTATTGTGCCTCACGGAATTATTGAGATACCTGCATTATTGCTGGCTGCAGCACTTGGTTACAGATTTGCCAGGATCCAGTCCCTTGAAGTTACAGGCAAAGGATTATTTCTCGGGGACAGTCCTGAAAGTTTAAAGAAAGATGTATCCGAGGTCCTTGCAACTGCCAAACTGTATCTCACTTCCCGATACATGTGGAAGATTTCTGCATTTATTGTTATGACACTGCTGGCTGCTGCATACATCGAGGCTCATCTGACATCAGGTATCGTGGACATAGTAATGCAGGAACTTGACACGATCATCGAAAACCTTCCGGTTTAGAACAATGGCAGGATTGACTATGAACTAACCTGTTAGCCAGGACTTACAGCCCTTTGTTAAAACCGGCCATCGATGTTGCCACATTTTTCAGCAATTGTGCAGCTATCCCTTGGCCTGGCCATGAACCAAGACCACAGTCCGGGCCTGCGTACCTGATGCATTCACCGAACATGGAATACGCCTTCTCCAGTCTCTTTGTGATTAATGCAGGAGTTTCCATCTGTGTCACGATATCCGTCATATGAGCCTGGTCCTTCCAGACATTGGTGTCATATTTTTCATTGAGGGTGGCAACAAGGTTGAAAACATCAGTGCGGGCGATGCCCACGCGCAGGAATGTGTCACTGTCCTCAAGCTCCTTGCGGTCTATCAGCTCAAGATATGAGGGGGTGGCCGCAGATTCCACACCTACGACCCCGATGTTATCAGATTGGCATGCCAGGGTGTAGTGCAGGGGCGAATGCAGATGTACTTCCACATCACAACCTCCCTTCTTCGCGGACCTGCAGGCGATATCCATTGCCTTTATAAGTTCATTGTTATCGAACATAACCTGCGGGTTGATGCCTATGCTGGGCTCATCGATAGAGACTGTCCTGATGTTGAAGTTGCGGGCATTGGAGATGGAATTACTGACAAAGCGGTCCACGCTCTCTGCTAACAGATCAAGTATATCCGTATACTCGGTGCCGCCGAATTCCTTGAGATAGAGTTCCAGAGGACCCGTGACACAGACACGCACATCCGGCTTTTTGCCGTGCTCCTCCCTGTACTCTTTGGCGACTGCCTCAATGGCCTCAAGCTCCATTATGCGGGCAGCAAACTTCTTTACTTTGAAAGGCTCTTCTGACTTCTCCGGATTCCTTATGACAGAAAGGAACTGCTCGTTCATATCCTGATACTGGGGATAGGTGGGCACATCCACACCTGCTTCCACTTTCTGCCTGAAGGCATCACTGATGACCGCAAACAATTCCTCATTATTCTTTCCCATGGAGAAACTCTCCTTTATCCATTCCCTGGATATGCCCTGAGGCAGGGGAAAACTGCCAATGTCGTCAAAAAGTATCCCTGTCATGACAGGTTGATTGTCCTGTATTTCACTTATAAGTTTTGACTGATGATGAGTCCGGTATCCGGAAGTTCAGGGATTATTTTGAATCTCGCTCCCGTCTTATTCCCTCTTTATTTTTTGATAGCAGAGGAGATCTTTGAAACATAATAGTTGATACACATCCGGCAAATTAAAACTGGCAGAACAAAAACAGATAGGAGCTTTGGAGGACTGCCCTCCAAAGCAGCAAAACTCATTCCTGTGCTTAATTCAGGCTTCCTGAGGCTTTGGCAGTGTCAGCATGATACCGATATTGTCAAGAGCCTCTGCAACCTGCTTGAAAGCTGTGAACAATTCCTTTGAGGCATTTTCCACATCTTTTGTCCTTGGCTCTGAAGAGAACCATATCTCTTTTTCCGTGTGCCCGCGGCTAAGGGAGACACATGCAAGCATATCGCCTTTTGTCAGCCAGTATACAGCATTGACACCTGTGGGTGTGACCCAGGAAGGGTGCACGGATTTGAGCTCGTTCACGAACCTTTCCCAGTTGACGGTTGCAGATGCCTCGAGGTTGAGCTTGAGGCTGGCACGGTCACCGGTGATCTCCTTCTCAAGGCTGCCAAGAAGCTTTTTGTACTGGACGTCGGAGTCCTGGACAGTGATCTCTTCCTTGATAAGTTTCTCTGCCTCGTCAGCGAAGAAAGGAGCCAGGTTCACAAGGCTGGAAGGCTTGGTGGCAAGTGAAACACTCACAAATGCCACACCGCTGAGAAGCATACCAAGAATGACACCGTGGTTTGAGAGCAGCGGGCTGATGGGTGCGAGGGCCGGTACAAGGGCTGGCAAGGACTGCAAAGGAGTGCTTGTGTAGTCGATTATAGTAAAGGATATCTGTGCGACTGCTCCTACTATAAGTCCTGCCATAGCACCTTCCTTTGTTGCACGCTTCCAGTACAGGCCACCCATGAGCGGGAAGAAGTAGGAAGCACTGGCAATGAAGGTCGCAATGTGGATGGCTTCTATGATGCCCTTGATGTAGAATGAGAAGAATGTTGCCGCAAGCACAATTATCAGTACACTGACCCTGTTGACAGCCATCATCTCTTTCATTGTTGCATCCTGCTTTATGAACCGCTGGTAGATGTCACGGGAAAGGCATGAACCGCCGGATGTTGCAAAGGTATCTGCGGAAGACATTGCCGCTGCAGCAAGACCGACACCTGCCAGGCCAAGTGCAAGGGGAGACAGGTTCTCAACTATAAAGAACAACAGTGCGGGCTCAGCTTGTGCCATGGCACCCATGCCTATCTCTGCAAACGAAGCCGGGATCTCAGGATAAAGATAGCTAAGTCCGACAGCTATTATCGTACATGCCACACCGAATACCAGGAATATCAGGAACGAACCCATGATCATACCGTTACGTGCTGCTTTTTCATCCCTGGAAGCCCATATTCTCTGCCATGGGTCCTGTTCTGTTACCCATCCCGGAATGATGGCAAAGATAAAGATCATAACAGCAGGTATACCGATGATAAATGGATTCCACCAGTCAGAGGAAACCGTTCCGAAGAGCTCAGTTGTACTGATCGCCGGAATCTCAGCAGTACCGGCAGTAGCTGCATTCACAACTATGAAAGCCATTAAGAGCGCAAAAGTGGATAGCAGAACGAATTGGACCATATCTGTCCAGACCACAGCTGAAAAGCCTCCCAGGGTCACGTACAGAGAAATGGCGACAGCGACTATAGCTGCAGCATAGATGGGTGGCATACCAAAGAATATTTCCAGAACCAGCGAGAGACCTCTGATATCTGCAACAGCGAAGAGGATCATCACAATTGCAATAATGATAGCTACAGGACCACGCAGGGCGCCGCTATATCTCTGCTCAAGGAGTTCCGGCTGTGTGATGGCAGGAAGGTGCTTTATCTTACCCACAAGAAGGGCGATCAGCAGTAGTGCCAGGATGTTAGGGGCCACAAAACTCCAGATGGAGCCCATGCCCAGTACCATGTAAAGGCCAATGACAGCTAGTATCCCACCTGCTGTCATCCACGAGGATGCCGCTGAGAAACCGATAGCTATTGAGCCTATCCTGCGCCCTGCAAGCCAGAAATCAGTCACAGACTTTTGTTTTTTTGAGAAGTACAATCCGATGGATATCAAACCAAGAAGGTAAATCACCATCAATAAAAGGAATATCTGATAATTCTGCATAACTACAACCTCTTTTATCTATGAGGCTTCTGTAGAATGACACATAGAAGCCGTGTTTATAAGTGATATATGTTATCAAGGTTCCTATATAAGGGTTTTTAAAAAATGGACTTTATCAGCAGGAAAGTTAACTTGATTCTTCATTCAAGAAAAGCACTCGATGAGACTAAATGAAAATCCTTGAGCGATAGAAAATATTAAATTAAGTTTACAATTTCACCTAAATGGGCCCTGGAAGTAATATCCACCTGCCGGGCCACAATGATATTATACTACGCGGAAACTATCCTATTCCATGACCCTTGAGCCGGTTCATATAAAAGAGATGCATGATCTTGTGTCACGTATAGACTCCTGTCTTAAAAAGGAGGATCCTGAGAGTGATGACAATGATTCTGTATCCGATATCCTGGGCCTGCTTAAGGAATTAAGGTACGATGGCAAGATCATCCTTAAGGCTATCGGAAAAGTGAAAAGGGGCAGAGCAAGCATCGAGAGGATGACAGGCTCCAAAGACCCCTTTAATATCTGTTATGCCTGTGACAGTGGAAGTACGACCGCAAAGACATTCGATAACGGACTGTACGTCGATTTTTGTCACTGCGCCATGACATCGACACCTACCAACCTGGATACACATAATATGCGCACCATAGTGGCAGCTACATACACTGCCAGCCAGAAGGTCGCGATCAGCACTATCCCGGAATGGGAATATTTCGATTCCGGGGCGGGGCGCAAGAAGATAATACGCATCCAGCCGGGCACACTGAACAAGAAGGTCAACGATATGCTGCATGATATCGCGCTGTATCTCTGCGAATCCGAGCATATATTATGGATGCGTGAGCGGATGGAGGATGGCAGTTTCTTCATCATGGACGGCCCCATATATCCCAAGAGACTGATGTACTGGATGGTTGTGCCATCGGAAGATATCCAGGTACGCACCGATCCCCACTGCACGAAGATCATGCAGAACTACATTGATATCATGGACCATCACATGGAGAAGCGCAGGCCCTTGGTGGGCTTTGTCAAGAACCCCGAGGACATGCAGGTGATGCAGGCCCTGAAAAAACAGGAAAAGGAACTTGATCTGCCATGGCTGCTGGATGCGCAATTCTTCAAGAATGCGCTTTCTCCGGAGAGGGCAGGCATGAAGGGCTCTGATTCAAGAAAATATATCATGTATAGTAACTGGTTCATGCAGCCAAATCAGTTCTACGAGAAAATGCTGAATGCCACATCCCCTCTTGTCAGGGATAAGCTTAACCACAAGTTCCCTGCAGAGGACTATGCACTTGCTTTCTTTATGGTGCTGGTGCCTTCCATGAACACGATATTCAAGATAGAGTCTCCCTACGGCCTTGTGAAGGACGAGGAAATGAGGAACCTTATCACAAGAAAAGTACTCTATGACATAGCACTGAACGGCATACCAAGGACCCTGGCAAAGGCTGATTCCCTGGCAAAGATACAGATATCTGAGAAACGCCTGATAATTGACAGGTTCAGGAATTCAAGGATAGATACAACCTATAACGATACAAGATGGGGCGAAACGGATGAGAGATGAGGATATACTTTCTTTTGTTTCCAGGGTCAGCAGCGGCACGGGAACAACAAAAGTGGTTATAAGGACCAATGAAAACAATCCCAGGGAAAAAGATCTTCCCGTCGAGAATAAACAGCACTCTTTTGAGGATTATGAGCCCTGTGACAGTGTCACAGAAAGTGCATCAGGCAATGGATCGGAAAGCGCCCTTGGGATTATCACAACCGGTTTTGAGCCCCTGGAAATAACAGACACCGGAGCAAGGATAACAGGGTATATCACAACTTCCTGCCGCAGGAACGTGCGCCTTGGGACCTATGTCATAGTACCTTACGGAGACGAGGACCTTTTTGCCAGGATATGGAAACTGCAATACGTCCAGGAATATTCAGTGGATGATGCCACTGAGATCCACTCACGGAGAATGCTTCAGTTCAACGATACGGACGAGGTCGACTACAAATTCCTGGCCTGCCTTGATCCTATATGCATACTCTACGAGCAGAAAACAAAGAATGGAAGTTTCCTTGCAAGAAGGATGGGAGACAGAATACCACGTCCTAACACACCCATAATGCCCGTTACCGAGAAGGCCAGGATACAGACCGGGCTTAACATTCCCGGAGAAGGCATATTCCTTGGACACCTGAGCGTGGGAGGGGAGCTTGTCAAGACCCATGCAGTACCGCCAACTGTCCCTTATTATCTCAGGAACGATTATTCCATGGGCGACCCCCTGATATTCAGGCACATGCTGGTCTGCGGCAGTACCGGTACCGGAAAGACCTTCCTTACCAAAAACATCCTGCGCCAGTTCATGAACGATGACAACAGGTACAAACTGCGGGGCTCGGAGGAAAGGAAGAATCCCTGTCTTGTAATCATGGACCCTCAGGATGAATATTCTCAGATGTTCGAGGACAATCCCGAGCTGGCCACAGATGATAATTTCAATTTCAGGGCAGAGAAAGTTAATTTCGGAGCCTGCAAAAACACGCGGACCTTCGTGGCAAAGGTGGATGGAGAGGCCTATAAAGGCAGGTCGAGAGCGGAGCAGGTAGAGTTCACCATACCTTTTGAGATGGTGCGCTACAATTCATGGCTCATCGCACCGGTGGGCATGACCGAGCTCCAGTACGTTGGTGTTGACCTGCTGCTGGATGATTACTTCAAGAAGAACGGTCAGCATACTTACAACGGCTTCACAGACTTTATCGGGGACGACAGTACCAGGGATCATTACGTGGAAAGCGGTAAGATACACGAATCCTCCTTTGACGGCATTGTCCGCAGGGTGAAGAACCGCACCCTTGCAAGGGTGTTCGACCAGCCGGCAAGACCCATCAGCGAGATACTGGGCCAGATATTCAAGCCCGGCCAGGTAAGCGTCTTCCCAACAGAATACATCACGAGCTCCCGCATACGCGACCTGATAACCCTCACCCTGATGAGCACGATAGTGGATAACAAACTGAGCACATCCGGAGATGCTGCGGTCAAGGAAACGCCCATAATCCTGGGCCTTGACGAAGCTCACCGCTACCTTGCCGGCGCATCCGGTGAGCATTCAAGGAAACTCATCTCCAAGTTTGCCGATGCTGCCCGCCAGGGTAGAAAGGAAGGCTTAGGACTCTTCCTTATTACCCAGGACCCGCAGGACATTGATGATACAGTCTTCAAGCAAATTAACACGCGCATCATCCTTAATCTCAGCAATGACGCAGCCATCGGTACAATGAAAGTCAAAAAGGAGTTCGAGAAGCGCATCCCCTACCTCAAGAAGGGCCAAATGATAGTGCAGAGCCCCGATAACAGCGATATGGTAGAGATCATCGGACTGTCAAGGTGTGTGGTGAGGCATGTTTGAAATTAATGCCTCATTCATCTTTACCGAAACGTATATATGAGGAAAGTACGTATGGAAGTCTCGCTCAGTTAGTTATTCAACGCGGGCCGGTAGCTTAGCCAGGCAGAGCGACGGACTCTTAATCCGTAGGCCAAGGGTTCAACTCCCTTCCGGCTCGCATTAAAATTATAATATATAATACCAGATTTTTGTTTCTTGTTTTCTTCTTCAGTGATATCCTTACTATCATTTCTTAACGTGGTTGCTAAGCATTAAATCCAATCAGTTCAATGTAGTTCATTTTCTTGAAAAAGGTGAGAACATGCCAAAAGTAAGTCTTGATATTCCTCAGGAACTCCTTGACGACCTCAACCGTCATGTCGGCAATGATAAGAAATTCGTGTCTCAGGCAGATGCCATAAGGACAGCCGTCCGCAAGATGCTGGATATGATGGATGAGATAGACAGAAGGCACGGCAGGCTGGAAGAAGAGAACAAATAAACTAACAGGTAGATCTTATTTTCTATGATCTGATGTTACTGAGATATTCTATGCACTGTGCGCCTTCCTCGACGCTGCTCATCTCAGTGACCATCAGGCCCTTATAGTCGGAAAGTTTTCCCATGACTTTTTTCCAGTCGATACTGCCCTGTCCCAGAGGAAGGTGCTCGTCATGACCGCCGTGGTTGTCATGGATATGCATGTGAACAACCCTGTCCAGGCACTTCTCAAGGAACCCGTCTACCAGACCCATGGTATTGGCATGTCCAAGGTCAAGTGTCATACCTGCATTCTTCCTGTCCACCCGGTCGATCATATCCACCATCTCGTCTGGATATTTGCCAAATATTTTGGGAATGTTAGGCATATTCTCAATGGCAATCATGATATCCAGATCCGCTGCAAAATCGCACAGGGCCTGCATGGAGGATATGCTTGTCTGCCAGCATCTCTCAGGCAGCCTTGCACCGTATGGGGAAAGGTAGCCGGGGTGCAGTACGGCAATCCCGGCAATCCCGGAGGCAAGTTCCAGGTGACCTTGCATCTGGCGCATGATCTCAGCCAAGATGCCGGGATTGAGAGTTGCAAGGTTCATATCGGAAAAAGGCAGGTGGATACTCAGCCTCAGACCTGTGGTTTCCAGAATATCCCGGACGTGTCCGAGATTCTCGGGAGTCAGGCATTGGGAGCCTTCCTGGACCATCTCCCAGCCGGAGTAACCCATATCCTCAAGCTCAGCTACCCATTCAAAGGACGGACCCACAACCGAACGGGTGGAGAAGCTCAGGTTCCTTATCCTCATGATCAGTATGCCTCAAACACTTGTTATATCTAACTCAAAATCGGGTATGCCATTCTCCGTGGGAGGCGTCAGCCAGTCAAAGAACCTCACAAGCTCTTCAGGGGAGTCGGCCTCGATGCTTATTTCTATTGAACCCAGTGGTTCCTTCTGTGCAGGAAAATTCAGGCGCCCTACAGTAGCCACCTGCTTGCTGAGGATAAAAAAGGTCGATTTCCCATCTCTTGACACGCTCTTGGACAACTGGGTGCGTGCCGTATCGATGATCTGTTCCTGTCTTATCTGGTAGTGGATATTCACAAGAGAATGAATATCGCCTTCCAGTGAGAAAGTGCCGCTGTGCTCGGACAGTTCCTCATACACAGGCTCATTTTCCGGGAACATCTTCTTTATAGCTTCATACACCACTTCCCGGTCTTCGGTTGGATTGACCTTTGCTGCAGCTGTGGTTTTTATCATTGCGCCTGTCCCACCAGTGCTGTGATCTTTTCCCTGAACTCTTCCAAGGTATCATTATTGGTGATCACCACATCAGCTATTTTCATAGCTTCTCCCATACCCCAGCCAAGTTCGCGCTCGTCTCTCACTTTCAGGGCACTGATATCCTTCATATCGTCGCTCCTGCCACGTGCTTTCACCCGCATGAAGCGCGTATCAAGGTCGGAATCAATGGAAACCAGTGTGAAATCATTTCCGAAGGCCTCTTTGAAGCATTCGACCTCAGGAACACTCCTTACACCGTCTATAGCAATGAGGTCCTCACCTGTAGCCCTGATCTTCGGGACACAGCGTCTGGCTACCACTGCACGGCCTTCCTTTTCACGCATCTCGGTGCCAATACCTCCTGTGTTCACATCCGTGGGTTCAAGGCCCCTGCGCACTACTTCCTCCCGGATGACATCGCCCATGTTTATCACGGTGATACCTTTATTGCGCAATACAGAAGATGCCTCTGACTTTCCTGAAGCCGGCATACCTACAAAAGCTAAGATCTTCGTCATTTAGTAACCTGTCATAATTTATGGATAGTAATCTGCAAAAGAATTTTCCGATATCCTGTTGTATAGGTCTTTTCCCATACATTCTACTTATATATTAGTATCCCCATCGATACAACATTCACAGGTACTCTGTCATCTTGCCGGGATACCTTACAAGTGAGATTACTATAAAAAAATTAAAGGACAAAACAGGACCGCATGAAGATAGAAAAAGTGCACTTTCCCGGAAATGTCTTCCTTGCCCCCATGGCAAATGTTACAAACATCCCTTTTCGCCTGATGTGCAGGAACTACGGCGCATCCATGGCCTATTCAGAAATGATAAGCTCTGATGCTGTTATCCATGATAGCTCAAAAGCCTTCAGCCGGGGCTTAAGCTGTAAGAACGAAAAGCCTTTCGGGATACAGATATTTGGCAATTCTCCTGACATCATATCCAAGGCAGCCCTGAAGATAGAGGAAACATATCAGCCCGACATAATAGATGTCAACTTCGGCTGCCCTGCCCATCTGCTCGTAAAAGACGGGTCCGGTTCAGCCCTGTTACGGTCACCTGACCTTATCTACAGTATCGTGAAGGAACTCTGCGAAACAGTCTCCACGCCCGTGACAGCAAAGATACGCGTGCTGAAAGATATAGAGAGAACGGTACAGATAGCAGGCCTTATCGAAAAAGCAGGAGCATGTGCAATAACTGTCCATGGCAGAACCCAACAGCAGCACTATGCAGGAAAGGCCAGCCATGAATATGCTAAGAGGATCAAGTGTGAAGTAACCATACCCGTCATCGCCAATGGTGATATCATTGACGAGATATCGGCAAAGGATACTCTGGAATATACCGGCTGTGACGGGATCATGATAGGAAGGGCGGCAATGGGGAATCCTTTCCTCTTCAGGAGGATCTCTCACTACCTGAAGACAGGGGAAATACTGGACTATAATGAGTGTCGCCAGAGGACTGCGGACCTTGAGGAATACCTGGGGCTGCTTGAAAAATATGATCTGACAGATACGGTCAATCTGAGGTCTCATGCCCAATGGTTCACGAAGGGAATCCGCGGAGGTAAGAACATCAGGAACAGGATTGCAGATGCAAAGGACATTGATGAAATTATAGATAGTGTGAGACAAATGTGTGGTGTTGCCCATGAAAAGCCAGTTTAGTATTTTAACTAGTTTTAAATAAAAATAATTTTAATTAAATTCACGCTGTAAATTACCGAAAGACTAAATAGTCATTAATCGATTCTACACAATTAAACATGGCATTTGGCGGCAGATGGCGAAAAAAAGTGTACGGTAAGCCACATTGCCTAAAACCTGTGATTGTGCGGGAGCTTGAAGAGAGCAACCTGTCCAAAAAATTGCCTTGCCATATCACTTATTTGTCATCATACCAAGATGGAGAATTCTACAATGAAAGAAATAAGAATACACGGCCGGGGAGGTCAGGGTTCGGTCACTGCTGCTGAACTTCTGGCTGTTGCTGCTTTTGCGGACGGCAAGTTCAGCCAGGCTTTCCCAGCTTTCGGAGTGGAAAGAAGAGGAGCACCTGTCCAGGCTTTCACCAGGATCAACGATACTCCAATAAGACTTAGAAGCCAGATCTACGAGCCTGACTATGTGATCGTGCAGGACCCGACATTACTGGAATCTGTCGACGTGGCCAGTGGCCTGAAGGATGATGGGGTCCTCATCATTAACAGTGACTTTGATCCGGAAAAATTCAAGCTTGATACAAAGGCAAAGATAATGACAGTGAATGCTACAAAGATAGCACTCGATATCATTGGAATGCCAATCGTCAACACAGTGCTGCTTGGAGCTTTTGCCGGTGCCACCGGCGAGATAAGACCGGAGTCCATTATGGAAGCTGTCAGGGAAAGATTCCCGGGCAAAGTCGGAGATAGGAACGCACAGGCAATTATGAAAGCATATGAGATGATGGAGGGACAGAAGTGAAGATAGTACCCGGAGCCGTTTGCGAGGCAGGTACCAGCAGGGTCAACAAGACCGGCGGCTGGAGGACCTTCAAGCCTGTCTACGATTACGACAAATGCATTAAATGTAAGTTATGCGAATTGCTATGCCCTGACAGCTCAGTGCTGCCAAAAGAGGACGGCTACTTCGAGTTCGATTATGATTACTGCAAGGGATGTGGCATATGTGCCAACGAATGCCCCAAGAGCGCTATCACAATGGTCCTGGAGGAAAAATAATGGCTCATGAAATGAAGATGAATAAGAAAAACATGGTCGTTGTGGAAGGTTCCTATGCTGTTGCACATGCAGTCAAGACCTGCAGGCCAAATGTGATCTCCGCATACCCTATCACCCCGCAGACACACATCGTGGAAGATCTTTCCAAGTTCATGGCAGACGGAGAGATACCAAACTGCGAGTATATCAACGTCGAGTCTGAATTCTCAGCACTTTCAGCACTAGTGGGCTCCTCAGCAGTCGGAGCAAGATCCTACTCAGCCACAACGTCTCAGGGACTTGAACTCATGCATGAGGTCCTGTTCAACGTGGCCGGCATGAGACTTCCAATCGTCATGACAGTGACCAACAGGGCCGTCAGTGCTCCGATCAACATCTGGAACGACCAGCAGGACTCGATATCCCAGAGAGATACCGGATGGATCCAGCTCTACGCCGAAAACATTCAGGAAGTTTCAGATATGACCGCACAGGCTTTCAAGATATCCGAAGACAGGGATATAATGATGCCTTCAATGACCTGTATGGACGGTTTCATCCTGTCACATGTTTACGAGCCGCTGATACTGCTTGAACAGGATATCACCGATGAGTTCCTGCCCCCTTTCAAACCGGAACGTACACTTGACCCGAAGAACCCGCTGACATTTGGCGCATTCGCAGACCCTCACTTCTATACGGAGTTCAGGTACCAGCAGGAGTGTGCTATGCAGAAGGCACTTAAGAAGATAGAGTCCGTTGCTGACGAGTTCTACGATATGTATGGAAGGTACTTCGGCGGACTTATCGATGAATACCATACCGAGGACGCAGATATCATCATAATGGCAATGGGTTCCATCATCGGGACCATCAAGGATGTCATCGACCGTCTCAGGGAGAAGAACGTGAAGGTAGGACTGCTCAAGGTCAGGGCGTTCAGGCCTTTCCCTGCAGAAGCTATCATGAAGGTCATCAGGGATGCTAAGGTCGTTGTTGTGCTTGATAAGAACATATCTCTGGGTATGAACGCTGGAGCGCTGTTCATTGAGACAAAATCGATCCTCTATAACACAGATATCACTGTACCTGTCATAGGATACATGATAGGCCAGGGAGGACGCGACATACCCATGAGCACTATCGAAAGGATAATCGCCGAAGCAGAGGAAGTAATCATATCTGGTATCAAGAAAGAGAGCCAGTTCACTGACCTGAAGGAGGAACTGATATGAAATCACTTTTAGCCCCGGGACACAGGGGATGTGCAGGCTGCTGTGATGCAATGGCTGCAAAGTTCACCCTCATGGCTGCCGGAGAGGACTGCATTGTAGTGACCCCCACCGGATGTCTTGAGGTCATGACCACACCCTACCCTGAGACTTCATGGGATGTACCCTGGATACACTCACTTTTCGAGAACGCAAGTGCTGTTGCCTCAGGCATAGAGGCCGGACTTAAAGCTCTTGGTAAACAGGGTACAAAGGTAATTGCAATGGGAGGCGACGGTGCCACCATGGACATCGGGCTTCAGGCACTGTCCGGTGCCTTTGAGCGGGGACATAACATCACTTACGTGTGTATTGACAACGAGGCCTACATGAACACCGGTGTGCAGAGGAGTGGAGGAACGCCTTATAACGCTTCCACCACCACCAGCCCTGCCGGAAAGGTATCTTTCGGGAACCCCAGGCCAAAGAAGAACATGCCTGCGATCATAGTCGCACACGGCTCACCTTATGTTGCTACAACGTCCCTTGCATACCCCAAGGATATGATCGCCAAGGTCAAGAAAGCCATCGAGATAGAAGGCCCGACATACATACACTGCCATGCACCATGCACTACAGGCTGGGGATACGACACTTCCAAGACAGTCGAGGTTGCCAGGATGGCTGTTCAGACAGGGCTCTGGCCACTGTATGAAGTCGAGGACGGCAAGGTTACAAAGGTCCGCAAGATAGGCAACAATAAGAGGCCTGTTGAAGAATACCTTAAGATGCAGCGCCGTTTCAAGCATCTCTTCACCATGGAAGGCGGTGCTGACGAGATCGCGAAGATCCAGGCTATTGCTGACAAGAACATTGAAGAGTTCAGCCTCTAAAAGGCCACTCTTCAACCACACTTTTTTATACCTGTACTACTTCTTTACATACTGTCTGGATCTATGTTGCTTTTACATGCATCACTGCAGGCTGTCCGGCCTTCTCGTTCGTAAATAAGAGTGAATATATAGAGGCATTATTATTTTATTTTCGAGTGGAAGCAAACGGGTTCTGAAAAACTCATAAGAACTATTATTTCATATATGGATGCATGACCTCTGAGCTCCCGGCGACTGTGCCTGACAATACTAAAAATTTCGAGCTTATCTTCGAGATACTGAAAAAGGAATACCCCGGTGCTGCCCCTGCCCTGCATTTCAGCAATCCGCTGGAATTGCTTGTAGCCACCATCCTCTCGGCCCAGTGTACAGACCGCCAGGTGAATGTTGTCACGCAATCCCTTTTCAGGAATTACCACACCGTAGAAGATTATGCCGCAGCAGACGTCCGGGAGTTCGGAAAGGAGATCTACTCAACTGGTTTCTACCATCAGAAAGCAAAGCACATCATTGCCAGCGCACAGCTGATGCTTTCGGAATTCAACGGTCAGGTGCCAGATACTATGGAAGGCCTGCTGAAACTACCCGGGGTGGGCCGCAAAACAGCCAATATAGTGCTCTCAAGGGCCTTTGGCAAAATAGAGGGAATTGCAGTGGACACCCATGTGAAGCGCCTGTCCCGCCGCCTGGGCTTCACCCGGAATGAGGACCCGGAGATAATCGAGAAGGACCTGATGGCCATCGCAAAAAGAGAAGAACTGGAGGCACTCTCCATGACATTGATACTGCACGGGCGCAATGTTTGTGTGGCGCGCAAGCCAAAGTGCGAGGTATGTGTGGTCAACAGGCTGTGTCCATCGAGCAGAGTTTAAATGTACGTTCAAAGCTTTTTGACCTAGCTCAGCCATCCAGTAATGACACGGCAGTTTCTCATAAATTTTCATATGTAACAAAGTATATATACAGGGTCTTGGCTCTAATGCGCTTTATCAGTCGAATTTTGACTTTGGTCAGCTGGCTTGATATAATGCAAACAACAAAAACAATTACCCGATATTTCAAAGAGTCGTTCTCCAGCGATCTCAAGGCCGGTTTTATTACCGCCATCGTAGCGCTTCCTCTTGCCATTGCCTTTGCTATGGCTTCAGGTGTCGAACCTGTTCTCGGACTATACACGGCCGTGATAGCGGGAATACTGGCTTCTTCTGTGGGCGGTTCGAGATACTCCATCACCGGGCCTACCGGTGCCATGACAGTTATCATCCTTTCAACAGTGCACAGCTTCGGACTTGAAGGGCTGCTGCTTGCAGGTTTCCTGGCAGGCATTTTCCAGATACTCTTCGGGCTTCTCAGGCTTGGGAAGGTCGTCAAGTACATACCACTGCCTGTTATTTCGGGATTCACCAGCGGTATCGGTGCTATAATACTCATAGGGCAGATACCCAACGCTCTTGGCATGGTCATTCCGGCAAGAGAACGTGTCTGGGAAACTGCCTATGAGATATACACCAGGCTCGATATAATAGACATAACAGCAGTGCTGATATGCATCGGAACTATCCTGCTACTGATGCGCCTGCCAGGACTCCTGGCAAAGATGCGATATTTAAGCAGTCTGCCTGCTTCAATAATAGCTCTGTTCCTGGCAGTGTTGCTGACATACAACCTTAAGCTGGAAGTACCCCTTGTCGGAACGATACCCACAGAGCTTCCCAGCATAAATATGATAGCTCTGAATGTTGACCTGGTCATGGCCGTACTGCCCGCAGCTCTCACTATTGCGCTGCTTGGTGCCATCGAAGCTCTTCTTTGCGCAGTAGTCTGTGACGGCATGACTAACACCAAACACGATAGCAACAGGGAACTACTGGGACAGGGAATCGCGAACATAATACTGCCCTTTTTCTCAGGTATCCCTTGTACGGCCGCCATTGCAAGGAGTGCTGTCAATATAAGGGAAGGTGCAAAGACCCAGATGTCAGGTATCATACACGCATTGATCCTGCTGGCAGTGTTGCTTTTCCTCGGACCGATAGCTGCTTTCATACCAAAGGCGTACCTTGCAGGTGTGTTGATACTGGTATCTGTCAGGATGATCAACCTGACCGAGTTCAGGACCATTATGAATATCAGTAAGATGGACACGGCCGTACTGCTTGCCACCTTCCTGCTCACTGTGTTCACAGACCTGGTATTTGCCGTGCAGATGGGTATGTTCCTGTCAATAATCCTGCTCTTCATCAGGATGACGAATATCATCGACATCCACAGCATGGAGAACTACGACAGGACAAAAGGGATCAATGCAACCATCTTTGCAGATCCGTATCTTGAGAAGAACGTCTCGGTCTATACAATTAATGGCCCCTTCTTCTTCGGTGCCATGAACGTGTTCGAGAACAAGATCAACGAACACATCAGCATCAGTAAGCCCCACATTATCCTGCGCATGCGTTATGTCCCGTTCATAGATACCACAGGTCTTGAGCGGCTGAGAAGTTTCATCCACTCCAGCAGGAAGATGAAACAGAAGGTCTACATCACATCGGTACAACCCAAGGTCATGAGCAAGCTGGATATTGACAAGGAGTTCAGGCATATGATAAAGAATAAAGAGGTCCTTATCTTTGATAGCACACAGGAAGCTCTTGCTTACCTGAAGAAAGAGAACGGGGACTTAAAGACAACATGACGGATAATGAGATAGTTGAGTTCTATACAACTATCTCACAATTCCAACATCATCCCGTAACCATACTCCCCCGTAGGCCTTTTGAAAAAACCGAACTTCTCGTAAAAGGCCTCTTTCCCTTTGGCTGACATCAGGGTTATGTACGAATAATCCTGCACATTCTCCTCTAGATAGGACATTATCCGCTCCATCAAAGCGGTGCCGATGCCCTGGTCCTGGTACTCAGGCAATACGATGACATCAGCAACGAAATAGATAAAACTGTGGTCCCCTACCAGACGGGACATGCCTGTGACCCTGCCATTCTCAACAGCGCAAACGCAATATGTGGAATTACTGAGACTGTTCTCTATTGACTTGTTGCCGGGGCAGGGCCAGCCTACCGATTGCCGCAGGTGGATGTACTCTTCAATTGACGGGAGCTTTTCTTCGATGGTATAGCTCATAAAATCCGTCCTTTATTCTTTCATGAACAGCTGCCTTGCAAGTTCCATCCTCTCTCCCAGTCCCGGCCCTTCGAACTCCTCCGCGACCTTCCCAAGCAGAGCGGGTATATCCAGATGTTGCGGGCAGACTTCCAGGCATTCTCCGCATTGCACGCACTGTGAGGCAAAATTAGTATCACTGCCTCTGAAGATGCCGCCAAGCTTGGCTACATACATCATTTTCAGCCTGTCCTCACCACCGAACATGTAGAGTTTGTTATAAGTTTCAAAGCAGCCGGGGATATCCACTCCCTCAGGGCACGGCATACAATATCCGCATCCTGTGCAATCGATCTGCATGAGCTCTTTGTATTTTTTAGCCACCCTCTTTATGAGCTCAAGCTCTTTCCCGGTAAGAGTGTTCGGATAAGCCATATCAGCAACCTTCAGGTTCTCCTCTACCTGTGACTGCTCATTCATACCTGAAAGCACGACCGTGACCTCCGGATGATCCCATACCCAGAGCAGCGCCCATTCCGCAGGACTGCGCCTGATATCCGCCTCGCCCCATATCTCTTCCACTGCAGACGGTACATCTCCCGCCAGACTGCCGCCGCGCAGAGGCTCCATTATGATGACACCAAGTCCACGGAATGCTGCATACTCAAGCCCTTCACGACCTGCCTGGATGTTCTCGTCCAGGAAATTATATTGTATCTGGCAGCAATCCCAATCGTAGCCGTCCACAACCTCCTTGAAATCCTCAGCAGCGCCATGGTAGGAAAAACCTGCATCGATGATGCGTCCGTCGGCTTTGGCCCGGTCAAGGAATTCGGTAACACCCAGATCCCGGATAGTTTTCCAGCTGCTGCCCACCAGGCTGTGGATAAGATAATAATCTATATGATCGGTATTCAGTTTTTCAAGCTGGCCATTAAGGAAGCTGTCCATGTCCTCATGCTTGCGAACCATCCACTGGGGCAGTTTTGTTGCAATTCTCACTTTTTCCCTGTAACCATCCGCAAGTGCACGTGAAAGGAAGGGCTCACTTTCCCCCATGTGATATGGCCACGCAGTGTCAATATAGTTCACACCATGGTCTATTGCATAACGCACCTGTGCCATGGCCTTTTCCTCATCGATGGTCCCGTCCTTGTTCATCGGCAGACGCATGGCGCCAAAACCCAGTACTGATAACCTTTCTCCGTTCTTTGGCATTGTCCTGTATAACATATTTCATGTTCCTGCTGATTCTTTAATAGATTTAGTCACTCTTTGGTTATTAAATGATTATTTACAGACTTTCCGTAATAATCTTTGTTTTACCCGGATTCTGTCTGATATGCCTAGGGACGGGAATAGGAGAAGCACGGATGTGCTTCAGGAAAAAAAGATATGCGTGGATACTGAAAGAGTAATTCAGTTCAGTTTCCTGAAATTGTATTCCCCTTTTCTTTTCTCGATAATGTCGCCTACTTTCCATTCCGGGCCGAGTTCCATTTTTTTGACCTTGCCGTTGTCCTGCCTGATGTATGCATAGGTCTTGTATGCTTCGTAAGTTGTGGCATTGTTGTTGGAATCATATTCCTTCTGCAGATATTTTTCCTCTTTCAGTTCTGTGATGGTGCCTTTCCAGCTGTCGTTGAGGTTCTTGTAATAGAACAGGACCCCGATGGATAATGCAATTGTGGCTCCCAGGGCAGCGAGCGGTTCTTGTGTAAGCAGATACACGGCCCCGACAAAGACTGCTGCAAAGATTATTGCGTATTTTGACATGATATCGCCTTTCCGATAACAGATTAGAAATGCCTTAAATTAGTATTTATTTAATAAAATATAATTTTTTGCATTTGCTATTTACATCATAGCTGCCATTGTGTAGAAACTGATTTTCCGGTGTCCGAATATTGAAAGACTGTGAAACCTCACTCGAAAACTGTGCGCTCATAATCGATCATTGTAGATCTCGGGATATTGAACCAAATTTATTATTTGAAATATGTTAGTGCTTTTTATGTAAGCAGGAATAATAATGAAAAAGATCAGAGATAAATGGGTTTATAGAGGTGGGGAATGAACAAGATTAAAAAATCTGCGGCATATATATTCTGCTTTTTGCTTTTATCGGGTGTTGGTATTATCCTATTCATGAACATACACCCGGCTTTCGGCGGGATTCCGACGACAGAACAAAAAGAAACATATCAGGAATTAAATAATTATGTTGACGGCAATTTTGTTAATGACATCCCAACAAGAGTATTCGTAAATCGCTCAAATAATTCAGCAATGAATGAGGTTTCCGCTTCAGATGTCAAAAACCGCAATCCTGCTGGCCCGATCCCTGTTTCTGCCATTGACTGGAAGTTAATAGAAAGCGGGAATGATAGCCTGACCTGGTTCGGACACTCTGCTTTTCTGCTTAGCGTAGATAATAAGAAATTATTGATAGATCCTATGCTGAGTCCTGTTGCCTCACCTGTCTCACTTGTGGGAATAAACAGATATGAATACAGCGAAGATATCATGCTGCATCTCATTGATGATATGCCGCCAATCGATGCAGTTTTCATTACACATGACCATTATGATCACCTGGATTACCGATCCGCTGTAAAGCTGAACAGTAAAGTATCGCATTTCTTTGTCCCTCTTGGGTGCAGTGCTCATCTGATCCGATGGGGTATTCCGGAAGAAAAGATCACCGAACTCAACTGGTGGGAAGAAACGGAGTATGAGGGTCTGACCGTTGCTTTGACACCATCCAGACACGGCTCAGGAAGAAATCCACTCAATATCGACACCACGCTCTGGGGAGGATGGGTCATCCTGGGAAACAGGACCCGGATATACATAAGTGGAGATGGAGGATATGGTCCTCATTTCAAGGAGATCGGAGACAAATACGAACCTTTTGATATCGCCCTGATCGAAGGCGCCCAGTATGACCGTAAATGGCCGGATATCCATATGGTACCCGAACAGGCTGTCCAGGCTAATCTGGATGTGAATGGTAAGACAATGATGCTGATGCATTGGGGAGCATTTACACTGGCCAATCATGCCTGGAATGAGCCAATAGAAAGGGCACTAAAGGAGGCAAATGAAAGGGAAGTGAACATCATTGCCCCTCATATCGGTGAAACCATTCTATTGGATGCAGACCTGCAAATGCCTCCAACTGCATGGTGGGATCTCTGACATGGAACAAAACCCTTATCAGCTCTCTGCCACACTCTGCGATATCTGTTCAAGCAGAGTGTACACCTGTTCCATTTCCTGTCCGTATCCCGCCCAGTCACCATTCCTTAAATGCCCCTGCGCATTGTTATAATGCTCAAGCGCCCTTTCTGCCAGTTCTCTTGCATCCTCTGACACATATACGGGTTCTCCGTCGTAATCGACAGCTTCACCCCGGAGCAGCACCTGCAGGGATGTGACCAGGTCAATGCCCATATAGACAGTTTCTCCGGAAGATACTATCACTCTTCTCAGTTCAGGCATCTCACCCTCATCTGCACTTATGAACACCGGCTCAACGTAAAGTATTGAGTTGTCAAGAGGAACCACAAGCAGATTCCCCCGGATCACACTGGATCCCTGCTGTCCCCAGAGTGTGAACAATTCCGATATATGCGGATCCTGGTCTATTCTGGATTCTATCTGGTTTGGTCCGTATATCATCCTGTCCTTTGGGAGTTCGTAATGTATCAGCTCCCCGTAATTTGGTCCGTCACATCTTGCAGCAATCCATGAGATCATATTCTGCCTGTTCCTTGGCGTGAACGGCTGCATGAGTATATACTCAACACCTTCTCCTTCAGGAAGCCGGGTCATGATGTAATATGGCTCCAGAGGTATTGTGCTCCCACGGTAATATTCCTTTGGGATCTGCCATGCATCCTCTTTATTGTAGAAGGTCTCGACATTTGTCATATGATAGTTCCGGTAGATGTCCATCTGGACCCTGAAATATTCCTTCGGGTACCTTATGTGCTGTTTAAGACCATCAGGCATTTCTTCATGCGTTTTGAAAAGGTCCGGGAATATCCTGGAATATGCATTAATCAAAGGCTCATCATCCATTACATAATAATCCACAGTGCCGTCATAGGCATCAATTATCACCTTGACCGAATTGCGGATATAGTTGAGTTCACCGGCTCCAACCCTGTATTTCTCTGAATATGGGAATTTATCGGATACAGTATAAGCATCAATGATCCAGAATATCTTGCCATCATATATCACTGGATAAGGGTCACTTTCATAAACCAGGAACGGAGCGATCTTGTGAGCCCTCTGGTTTATCTGCTGGTCATACATAACACGGCTTCCCTCGGTCATATACTGGCTCAGTATGAAGTTCACATCTCCAAAACGTATCGCATATGCCAGTCTCTTGAATATGGAATCCAGCTGTACGCCACCTTCCCCCTCGTACCTGGCATATACGTTCCCTGCTGCACTGGGATAGTCGAGCTCTTCTAATCCGCTATTTACGATCTTGTAATCCCTTGTCAGTTCTCCGTAGTAGATCCTGGGATTTGCAAGATCAAAGTCACCCTGCGGTGGTATGTCCCGAAGCACAAGCGCGGGCCTTCCGTCATCTGTTTTTTCGCTGACACTGTTCATTACTGCCCCGAATCCATGAGTATAGACAAGCCGTTCATTCACCCATGTCCTGGCCGAGGGATCAAGATGAGTTATGTCCATTTCCCTGACAGATATCATGAACTGCCTGTATTCTCCATTAACGTAGTACCTGTCCGTATCCACGTCATTGAACTCATAATATGTCCTTATCTGCTGGGTTTGCCTGTATGTATTCTGAAGAGCCCGCTCATCCCATATCCTGATATTCGAGATGATATCCTCATTATTTGCAACCGCAGAGCGGGTAAGTTCGGGGTTATATTCAAAAGGTCTTACATCGATATCCGAAAGTCCGAAACCTGCCCTGGTATATTCGATATTGTATAAGAGATAAGGCTCCTCAAGCTGGAGTTCGGTAGGCTCTACCTTGATCTGCTGATAGGCCGCAGGGGCAAAGGACGTAAGAAGGATCATGATCACAACTGCACTGATTCCCAGCAATGGGATCCTGATATTTCTCAATCTGGTATTTACTATAATTCCAGCTGCTGCTATAACGCAAACCAGTGACGTTATGGTGAGCAGAGGTAACCTTACATGGACATCTGTATATCCTGCACCCGTTACGATGCCCTGCTGTGAGAATAAGATCTCAAATCTGCTCAGGTAAAAACTGAAAGCTATTATTGCAAAAATGAGTCCCAGAAGCACTGAAATGTGCATGAGCACCTTGGCAGGGACCCTGTCCATAAGATTTGCCAGGTCACTGTTATTTGTCACATATTCAGAGGAATCTATAGTGTATTGCGGGCTCAGTATGTGCTCCAGCTTGTCCAGATAGATGATCCCGGCAAGTATCAGGGCTAAAGTTGTAAGTGAAAGTGATATGTTTTTGACCAGTTCCATTAAAGGAAGCTGGAATAAATAAAATGAAACATCTCTGAAAAAGATAGGGTCTTCCATACCTGTTGGCGCCATGTTCAAATACAGGAGGATTGTCTCCCATTGATTGCTCAGATACAGGCCAAATATCAGCGATAGTATGATCGCTGCTGGCATAATTAGTCCATCAGTATCAGTATATTTATATTTGCTTTCACCCAGGGCATTCTTTGTGTATGTCCGTGCCAGACGTATATTCAAATAAATGAATATGAATATCAGCAAGAAGCTTGCCAGAAATATCAATACTTTCCAGCTCAGAACGGTTAAAAAGACAGACAGATATCCGATCATATCAAACCAGAGGTATTCAGTTAAATAACCCATCCCGGGACCAATACCAAAAAAGATTGCTGCCAGTGCAAGCAAAGTATATTTTGTTTTTGAGAACATCAGTTTACCACACAGATAATTAATTATCAGTCTTAAACAGGGATTTTAATCCCTTCCTTTATCAGGGGGGCATTTTACACTAAAGTCTTTCCCTGCAACCCTCGCAACATGGCGTGAAATCTATTGCTTTCTTCACATTTCAATTACCCTGACATCTCAGGTCAAAAACTTACCAAAAAAAAGATATGCTTCTTACGCCCTAATTATTATTGGGGTATATGTATGAATACAAAAATAAAAAAGATAGTGGTAGCTACAGATGGCTCTGAGAACGTAAAGAATGCGGTAGAATGGGGTATCGAACTTGCAAAAGCGAACAGTGCTAAAGTCAGTGCCCTTTATGTTATTCCACCCTCAGGTATTGCTCTTGCTATGCGCGGCGAAATGTGGTCAAAGGCAATGGAAAGTCACCAAAGGGATATAGGTAAGAAGGCTACCGAACATGTGGTGGACATGGGCAGGAAAGAAGGTGTCGTAGTGGACCCCGTGATCATTGACGGCAAAACTCCTACAGACGGCATCGTGGATTTTGCCGCGCAGAACGATATAGACCTCATAGTGATGGGGACACTGGGAATAACGGGGATCAGTCATATCCTGCTCGGAAGTGTTGCAGAAAATGTGGTAAGGCATGCAAAAAGACCGGTGCTTGTCATTCCATAGAGCATGAAAAACAGAGAACAGGCAGACTGATAATTAACTATCTCATTCAGGGATAATTTCAGATATAGTTTACTTTTTAAATCCCCTGTCTTTTTCAGGCTTACTACAAAACCCTTTTTTGATTTCAACTGTTATCGGTAAAACAAGATAAGAAAACTTATCTCATTTGGCTGCCAAAGTTGATAATGAGCATCCGGATAGGATTGCCTAAGGAGGCATCCCCGGAGAGTGGATATGATTAGGGGGAAATGATAGTGGGAAAAATGAAAGACCTTCCGCCAGGATTTGAGAAGATAAAGCAGTTTATCTTGGTGGATGCCCTGCTCGGGCGAAGAGCAAGGGAATTTACAATAGGGTGGCAACTGTGGAAGATGAGACATGCAAAACCGAAAAGATTAAAGAAGATATTGCCGATGTTCCTCTGATAAAGGCTGAAGAGCCGGGAAAGCTTGAGCTTGACAGCGCCGGATATTTCGTAATACTACCGCAGCCTGAAAAAAGGACAATCCTTGCAAAACACTATTCCTACGACAAAGAACTCCTGAGGATCATCGAAGGCCCGGATGCACGTTCCATCTACCGGACCATCATCAGGCACGAATGGGTAAGTACGCTTAACCATGCAGCCTACCTCGGACAGGAACTGACAAGAGCTGAGATTGCCATGAAGGCAGGCTTTATGTATGTTCAGAAGTGAACACTTGTTTAAAATAGAAGCACAAAAGTTCACAGTTAACTTTGTTACTGTGCTTTTTACAAACATTTCTGCAGGACTGACCTGAACAAGATTTAAATCCACCCATTCCAAGTCTCAGTTATGCAACCTGCACAGCCACAAAATGACACCACGTCTCACCTGCCGGAGGATTTTGATGCAAGGGTAGTCAGTACCATTCCCTACTATCAGGCTTTTCACAGGGAGGTCATCAATCTTGTCAGGGCACTGCCCTTCAAGCCAGATGTATGGCTGGATACCGGCTGCGGGACAGGGTCACTGGTTCATAAGGCCGCTGAAGAGTTTCCTGACACCAGGTTCCTGCTAATGGATCCTTCAGAGAACATGCTGGAACAGGCGAAAATAAAATTGTCTTCCCTTTCCCGGGAACAACTAGTGTTTCTTGAGCCCTCCCCGACTCAGGGGTTCTCAGGGATAACGGGGGAGAGACCCGATATCATCACTGCCATCCAGTGCCACCATTACCTCAGCCGCGAAGAGAGGGCAGAGGCCATTGATGTTTGTTACAGGCTTTTAAAGGATGACGGGATTTATATCACTTTCGAGAACATCAGACCTTTTACTGATAGAGGCATCATCATCGGGAAAAATTATGTGAGGAACTTCCAGCTGGCTCTGGAAAGAGACCCTGATGATGTTGAAAAGAACCTCGCCCGTTTTGATGTGGAATATTTTCCCATAACCGTGGGAGAGCATCTTGAACTGCTGAGAGGGTCAGGTTTTAAGGTCGTGGAACTGCTTTGGTATTCCTATATGCAGGCCGGTTTCTACTGCATCAAGTGAAATACAGGAGCATAGGATTCTGCTCAAAGCTCTTAAATGCGATTACCAATAATGTGTATGTGAAGACTGGGTAGAAGGGATACAGTTTTTGAAAAGCATGCTTCGCCGGTGGGATCACATCGAACTTTTGCGGTTGAAGGGAATTGAGGGTCATAATTGCAGGAAAAGATAGGTTAAGTGTCTGAAGAATGTTAACAGCGTTAACATTATAAGATACTATGCTGATACATATTCTTTAACAGGTAACTTATCATGGCAGGAAAGAACATGGTCAATGGATCAGAAACAGAACAGAGAAGATGCGCTATCCTGAAATCTCTGGTTGATAACAGGTACCGCTCCCAGATACCGCGTATAGTTGATTCAGTTGTTGACAGTTGCTATGACAGCAATTGTTTTGACCATGTGGATGCGGCTGTGATACCTTCAAAGGAAGCACTTATAGAAATAATAGGCCTGGTCAAGGATATCCTCTTTCCGGGTTATTTCGGGGAGCAGACCCTGGACAGGAATAACCTGCGATACCACCTTGGAAGTGAGATAACAAAGCTCTTTGAGCAGCTCTCGGAGCAGATTAGCAACAGCATCATTCATGATTGCAACCGCTACGAGGAGGACTGCGCAGAATGCATAGACCGGGGACAGGCAGAAACTATAGCCTTCCTGGAGAAGATACCCATGATACGCTCCCTTCTGGCTTCCGATGTAGTGGCAGCCTATGATGGGGACCCTGCGGCCAAAAGCTACGACGAGATCATCTTCAGCTATCCCGGAATCTTTGCCCTGACGGTCTACAGGGTAGCCCATGAGCTGCACAAGCAGAAAATAGCGATACTTCCACGCATAATGACAGAATATGCTCACAGTGCAGTAGGCATCGATATACATCCGGGAGCAAAGATCGGCAGAGGGCTGTTCATCGATCATGGCACCGGAGTGGTCATTGGAGAGACCTGCCAGATCGGAGACAATGTCCGCATCTACCAGGGAGTTACCCTGGGTTCGCTCAGTTTCCCAAAAGATGAGAGCGGAGAGCTGATCCGTGGAAAGAAGAGACATCCGACCATAGAAGATGACGTTATAATATACTCCAATGCCACCATATTGGGAGGAGAAACTGTGATTGGTGCGCGTTCAGTGATCGGTGGAAGCGCGTGGATCACCAGATCGGTCCCTCCGGATACGAAGGTAATTATTGAGGAACCAAGGCTCATCATTAAAGAGAAGCACTGATACAAGAATTGATTAACTTCAGGGGATGGTAAGATCGGGAAAATATATAGTGATATTACAAAAACGGTTGGTAACACACCACTTGTACGCCTGAACAGGATAACTGAAGGCTGCTATGCAACAGTTGTGGGAAAAGTGGAGGCTTTTAATCCGCTTGGCTCTGTTAAGGACCGTATTGCCCTGAGTATGATAGAAAAGGCCGAAGAGCAAGGGCTTCTGAGCAAGGATACTGTCGTCATAGAACCCACATCAGGCAATACAGGCATTGGCCTGGCTTTTGTGTGTGCATCCAGAGGATATCGCCTCATTCTCACAATGCCTGAAACAATGACGGAGGAAAGAAGGAAAATACTCAAAATGCTGGGTGCCGAAATGGTGCTTACTCCAGGCCCTAAAGGAATGATAGGCGCCATCGAAAAAGCTGAGGAGCTGGCCAGGGAGACACCCGGCTCATTTGTGCCTCACCAGTTCATGAACCCTGCAAATCCTGAGATCCATCGTCGCACGACCGCCGAGGAGATATGGAATGACACGGACGGCGCTGTGGATATCCTGGTTGCGGGTGTCGGTACGGGCGGGACTATCACGGGAGTATCGGAAGTCATCAAATCCCGCAAGCCTGGTTTCAAGGCAGTTGCAGTCGAACCTAAAGATTCGCCGGTGCTTTCCGGAGGAAAACCAGGGCCCCATAAGATACAGGGGATAGGAGCCGGTTTTGTGCCAAGTGTCCTTAATATGGATATCATTGATGAAATAATCCAGGTCAGCAATGAGGATTCATTCGAAACCGCCAGGAAGCTTGCGAAAATGGAGGGGATACTTTGCGGAATATCATGCGGTGCAGCACTTCACGCAGCCCTGGAGGTAGCCAGGAGGCAGGAGAATAAAGGCAAACTCATTGTAGTCGTGCTGCCTGATACAGGTGAGAGGTATCTGAGCACAGCTCTTGCAGAATAAGCTTAAGTTAACGTCAAAAGATAGTCAACCTGGGTCAACATAGTACAATATTGCAGATGGCTGCAAATGACTTGAAAATAAGTGAGAGTTAACCATAAAAAGTCTCCCGCCCAAATAAGTTCAATGCAACGTGTGATAATCCATGTGGATATGGACTACTTCTATGCAGCCATTGAAGAGCGGGAAGATCCTTCTATAAGGGATAAGGCGGTGGTGGTGTGCATGTACTCCAACCGCGGCGAAGAAGGCGGGGCTGTGAGCACATGTAATTATGCTGCCAGGAGAGCAGGCATACGTGCAGCCATGCCCTGCCGGCAGGCCAGGTCCCTTAAACCTGATGCGGTTTTCCTCCCGGTGCGCAAGGGATTCTACGAAGAAGTGTCAAAGAACTTAATGGCAATACTGCACTCCTATGCTGACAGCGAGGAGGCTTTTGAGAGAACCAGCATAGATGAGGCTTTCCTCGATATAACCCGCTCCTGCAATTCTGACTTTGACATTGCCAGGGAGATAGGCATGCGCATCAAGGAAGAAGTGAAGGCACAGGAAAAGCTTACCTGTTCTGTGGGTATAGGTCCCAACAAGCTCATAGCCAAGATGGCATCCTCTTTCCGCAAACCTGATGGCATTACCATTGTAAGGACAGAGGAAGTGCAGGACTTTCTCCGACCTATGCCTGTGGGCAAATTGTGGGGCATAGGCAAAGTAACAGAAGACAAGCTTGCACAAATGGGAATCATGACAGTCGCCGACCTGGAGGAACATGACATAATGGAGCTTGTCAGGGTATTCGGGAAGAACAAGGGTACATGGCTCAGGCATGCAGCTTCCGGGATCGATGAAACGCCTGTAAGGGAAAGGTCTGCAAGTGATCAGATTGGTAGGATGGCCTCGCTTAAACATGACACACACGACGAGCAGATAGTCTTTTCACTTCTTACCGAGCTTGCAGACGATGTGATGAACAGGGCGCAGGCCCGAAAAGTCGGTTTCAGGTCTGTTACAGTCACAGTCATCTTTTCAAATTTCAAAACATCCACAAAGAGCAGGACCCTGAGCCATCCGGTATCCGACAGGCAGGCGCTCCATGATACTGCCAGGGAGATGATGGGCCAGTTCCTCGGGGAGACCACAATGAACTTCAGGCGTATTGGAGTGATGGTCGGTAACCTTAGTGAGAAGACCGGACAGAAGAGCCTGTTCGATTTTGCGGAGTGATGTCATGCCTCTTCCATATAGTAAGGTTCCGGATAACAGGCCACCGGGTGATAACTGGAGAGCACGGATATATGATATCATATTTGAGGCCGACACTCCTGCCGGAAAAGCCTTCGATGTCCTTCTCAGCGTGAGTATCCTTTTCAGCGTGCTTGTTGTCATAATGGATAGCTCTGCTCCTATCAGAAGCGAGTATGGCGAATCGCTGCACATGCTGGAGTGGTTCTTCACGATAATCTTCACGATAAATTGAGGAAGGATGCTTGCAACTTCACAGGCTGTCCGACAATTCCAATTTTTTTGGTCATAGATACTATAAAGTCCCATAAGATATGACTTTATTAATTACACCTTTACTTTTGTGCTGAGTAGGTATATTTTTTAAGTTTACTGCTGTACAGATCAGGTTGAACTCGTTTTTCACGGTATCTATTCTGTGCCTACCGGGATTGTGACAGCAGAGATGAGTTTCGCTTCTATGGAAAAAAGGAAAAAGCTCAGTTCAACAAAGGAGTGCAGCAGATGCAGATATAATGGGCACGATCAGGAGGCACTATTCTGTAAGTTCTGTGGTGGTGAGCTTAAAAAGCTTTGAACTGATTTTTGAGCATTTCTTGGAGTTTCTTCTGGTAAAACTGGTAATGATGATAATTATCATCTTTTTGTTGCATGGATACTTATAAATAAAATAACAGGAGAGATTTTCCACATTGACTGTATGACATGTTCAACCCAAAGAGGGATCGATATTCCAGGCTATGAAGTAAAAAACGAAGAGGAAAAAGATTTCCAGCTTGACCTGCTCAGGAAAGTGCTGGGGTCGGTCCAGGATCACATCGTTGTGATCGACAGGAGCATGAGGATCGTCATGAGCAACTGGAAGCACTGTGATTCTGTTCCCGCCAGGGATAAGCAGGGTCATCCTTACTGCTATAGCTGCCTTATGAAACGTTCCACTCCCTGTGAACCGTGCTACATGCTGGAAGTGCTGACGACCGGAAGATGTCGCAAGTATGAGATCGAAGATCCCCTTGATGGAAAAACAAAGTCTGTCGAGTTATCCCCCATCCTTGATGAAGAACATAATGTTGTCATGGTGGTAAGACATACCAAGGATGTCAGCGAGCGGAAGAACGTTGAGAGAATCCTGAAGATGCGGGAAAGCCAGCACGCTGCGGTTGCAAGACTTGGACAGCAGGGACTTTCAGATGGTGACCTGGACAGCCTTATGAAAGAAGCGGTCAGGCTTGTCGCACTGACCCTTAATGTGGAATACTGCAGGATAATGAGACAGGAGAAGGCTGGGAACACTGTCATGATCGCAGGAGTAGGATGGGAGGATGAGACAAAAGACAGTGATATTGATGCCCACATTGATGATTCCAGCAACATACTCTGTTATACCCTCTACTCAGGTGAACCGGCAGTTGTCATGGACAGAGAAACAAAAGACAGGTTCAGCGGCTATTCTCTGCTCAGGGATCATGGACTTGTAAGCGGGATGGACGTGCTCATCGGACGTAAGGACAGGCCTTTTGGGACCCTGAGCGTTCATACCGCACAGAGCAGAGTGTTCACGGAGGACGATATCCATTTCATGCAGTCTGTCGCCAACGTGCTTGCGGAATCCATCAACCGCAGGGAAAATGAAGAGAACCTGCACAGATACACCAGGGTGCTTGAGTCAAGCACTGAACTGAAAGTACTGTTCACGGATATACTCACCCACGACCTTCTTAATCCTGCAAATATCATCCGCGGTTTCACAGAGGAACTTCTCATAATTGAGGATGACAAGGATAAGATAAGGTTGCTTGATAAGGTTCACAGCAACAACGAAAAACTGATAGATATGATTGAGTCGGCTACAAAATTCATCAAGCTGGAATCAGTATCTGATGTAAAGTTCCAGGAGCAGGACATCGTCCCGATAATTGAGAGAGCTATAAGGTCTTTAAGGGACTATATCGATAAAAAGGGTCTTACGCTTGTTTTCAATCCTGTCCCCGGTTGCGTTGTTCATGCCAGTCCTCTAATGGAAGAGGTATTCATCAACCTTCTGTCCAATGCTATCAAGTACAGCCCTGAAAAAGAGAAGATAATTGTCAGCATCCGGGACCTTGGAAATGAATACAGGATACAGGTAACTGATTTTGGTTCTGGTATAAGCAACCAGGACAAACCCATGATATTTGATAGATTCAAAAGAGCGGATAAGGGCAGTGTAAAAGGGAGCGGCCTCGGGCTTGCCATTGTAAAGAGGATAATAGATCTCCACAAGGGAAAAGCAGGTGTTGATGACAATCCTCTTGGCAGAGGCAGCATATTCTGGGTCTCCCTGAAAAAAGCCTGATCGTGGGACAGTGTCTACCAGGCCCTTATTTACTTTTAGCCAGTATCGTGGCCCAGGAACGCTTGCTGCAGTTTGGGCATTTCAGATACTTCTTTGTACCGCCATTGGGACCTAAGAAATCAGCAGCAAGAGATATCTCGAATACCTCACCGCAGTTAGGGCAGCGATAGGCAAAATTCTTTGCATGCCAGGAAACCAGCTGGAATGTGCCCAAGGCAATTATCAATACCCACAGATACCAGTTCTCCGGTAACAAAACAAAAGAAGCTGCTACGATTATAGCTGAAAATGATACAATATACAGGATTGTCCTGCGCCAGTCAGAATCTGTGACTTCCCTGTAATTACTATCCATGAAACTCTCCATGACCTTACAAAAAAGAGATCATCTAAGAAAAAAGAGCTTTTGAATAATGTTCTCAATTTACTGTTGTGTGAATATTGATAAAGGTTTCTGTATCTGTCTGTGATATAAAGAAATGTTATCTTTGATTTGCCATTTCTAATAGCACAGATATATTTGAAGGCAGACAGCCTGCTAAAAAGGGAGTTGATGGATATCTTTTCAGCATATATATATAAATAAAAATGACAGATATAGTCCTATGCAGATCCTGATCATAAATATCATTGACACTGCGCTGGTAATAGGCGTGATAGCCGTCTTCCTGCTCATTGATATTATTGCAAAGAACAATCTGAAGATAGGCCATAAGGATATAGGTGCAGACCTGGCCATCGGTGCACTTGCCATACAGCTTGCATTCGTGATCACGCTGCTTACAAACCGGGAAATGGAGTTCTTTTACAGCAATATAGTGCTTGCTGTTTGTTTTGCTTCTATCTGGGCAGTGTGCCTCTGGCTCCCGGACAAGAAAGATGTCCTTGGAAACATGTTCTCCTACACCCTGGGAACTTTTGCACTCTCACTGTCAATACTGCATATCCTAGGAGCATCCGGTATTACCGGCATAGGAATGGTAGTTGCCGCGTCCCTTGTACTTTCTGTTTCTGGATTTCTCTTTGCCGATTATCTCAATAATGAAAGGATAAGCCAAAGGTTCCTTGCCATTACCAGGGAACTGAATGCCTATGAAATGAGCGAGCATTACAGAAAGATGGATAGCGGAAAATCGGTCTTTGATCCTCTTCAGTTTGTTGTCGATATAATCAGGGGTGCTTTAAGGAATGACGACGACCTCACGGCAGTAAAAGGAATACATTCTCTTGGAAGATTCGGTTCCCAAGTCCTTATGGCAGGCGGGAACAGTTCTTTGATAGTCAGTCATTTGAGCTCACATCTTTATAGGCTGGGTGTGCTTGCAGAGAGCGAAAAGAAAATAGATATCGTTAACGAGATCACAAAAGCTATGGCCACTATCGGCAGTGATTGCGCTGAAAAGAATATGAGTGGTTCCACACTGCAGATAATAGAGCACATGCACAATCTCTTTACTCTTCACAAAGGAAGAAACTATGTTCTTCCCGGGGGCAGGGTATCACAGATCAGAAGAGCAAATACAATAAAAGACCTTTACAATGCATTGAATAATAATTATATTTCCACTCCAATGTATGAGTTTGCACTATCTGCAGGCAAAGTGGGCCAGACAGCCGCTACGCATAAAATGATAGAACCTGTTGAAAAAGCTGTCTATCTTCTGAAGATCATCGCTCTGGATGCCGCCTCAAATAAAGATATCCATACACTTGAGCATGTACGCAAAGCCATGGTGAATGTTGCAGTCACGGTCAGGGAGAACAGGCTTGAAACTTTTGAGAAGCAGATAATCATAGCTCTTCGGGATATCTGCATAAAGACCGTCCAGGAGTCGCCTGACAGGAAGAAGAATGATGCCCTCCGTAAGGTCGTTGCGGCATTCAGGGATATAGGGGACATATTCGGTGAGCGGTCCTACCTTGAGATCACAGGCTCCTTAAAAGATATAGGCGTTACTGCTGCAAGAAAACATTCCGATGAGAAAGTCGTTGATGTTATAGGCCATATTGAATATTTCTGTGTGCTTGCTGCAGAAAAGAACCTAGATGAAGAGGCTTCACTCTCAGTAAATGCGCTCGTACAGGTGTGTGAAGCTTCCATAAAGGAACAGATGGTGGAATCAACTGCCCTCTCCTCAAAGACCCTTGCAGGCTTGTCACAAAAGGAAGAGCTGATGGTTTTTGTCAATGATGCAGTTTTTGAAATTGGCAAATATAAGGAAATTGACAGGGAGATGTTTGCACTCTTTGAAAAGACCTATAATAATTCAGGTGGACGATAGTTCGGCTTTTAGCCTCTTTAGGTCTGCTTTTCGAAGGATATATGTACTGCGATTGTATTCTTATATGCTGTAGTGCTTACGTTCACACGTAAAGCAATATGACAAATTCCGTACACTATATAATTAAACCTGAGGATCAGGCTTTAAAAAGGGATCATTATGGAAATCAACGGAGTAGAAATAGAAGATACTTTTGCTGAAGCGTTTTCGATCAAGATCGCAAGAGTGCTCATCACTGCAGCAACAAAGCGCTGGGCAGAGGTTGCAGCGCTGGAAGCAACAGGATTTGGTACATCTGTTATCATGTGTCCGGCTGAGGCAGGCATCGAAAGATATGCAAGCCCGCAGGAGACACCCGACGGCAGGCCGGGATACTATATCCAGATATGCACTTTCGGATACGATGCACTGGAACACCAGCTCCTTGAGCGCCTCGGGCAGTGTGTGCTCACAGCCCCGACCACAGCGGTCTTTAACGGCCTCCCTGCTGCTGAGAAGCAGTTCAATGTCGGTTTCAAGCTGAAGTTCTTCGGTGACGGCATGGAATCCGTAAAAGAGATCGCAGGCCGCAAGATGCACAGCATACCCATCATGGGCGGAGACTTCCTGGTTGAGGAGAACATCGGCGCAATACCCGGTATCGCAGGCGGTAACTTCTTCATCTTCGGTGACAGCCAGATGACCGCGCTTACAGCTGCAGAGTTAGCCGTGGACACCATCAAGGAACTTGAAGGCACCATCACTCCCTTCCCCGGAGGCATAGTAGCCAGCGGCTCCAAGGCAGGTTCCCACAAGTACGCCAAGTTCATGAAGGCAACAGCCAACGAAAAGTTCTGCCCCACCATCAGGGACAAGGTCGAAGGAACCGAGATCCCCGCTGACGTGAAAGCAGTATTCGAGCTGGTCATCAACGGCCTTGACGAAGCCTCAATAAAGAAGGCAATGCAGATAGGCATCAAAGCAGCCACCACAGTCCCCGGTGTCAAGAAGATCACTGCAGGAAACTACGGCGGCAAGCTCGGCAAATTCCAGTTCCACCTGAAAGACCTCGTCTGAGGTCTTTTTTCTTTTCTGTTTTCATGCTCATATCGATCAGTATTATCTACCAGCTCTTTTCTCTATGTTTAGATGAAAATGACACAAATGCAAGATTATCTAAGGCCAACATACGTTATTGATTTTGATTACCCGGCCGTCATGAAGAAGGCAAAGGAACTTGCAGGAAATAGCAAAAACTCTGTTGAGATAACAAGAATCTGCTTTGAGTTTGTCAGGGATGAGATACTGCACAGCCATGACCACCTGATGAACCCGGTCACCCTGAAAGCCTCCGAAGTCCTGAAGTACGGCACAGGTTATTGCTATGCCAAGAGTCACCTTCTGGCAGCCCTTCTCAGGGCAAACTCCATACCTGCGGGTCTTTGCTACCAGCGCCTGAGCAGGAATGATGATGGAGCTCCATTTTGCCTCCACGGGCTCAATGCTGTATATCTCGAAGAGATAGGATGGTATCGTATCGATGCCAGAGGGAACAGGGAAGGAGTGAATGCACATTCAACCCGCCTCAAGAACAGCTGGCCTATGAGGTAAAGATTGACGGAGAGGCCGACCTGCCGGAAATTTGGCCAGATCCACTTCCGGTTGTTGCTGAATCTTTAAGTGAATACAGAACATATGATGAAGTCTATGATAACTTGCCTGATATTCAGTTGATAGCGGGAAAGAAAAATAGAAGATGAAGACCAGCTTTTGGTCTTTTTCATTTGTTCTTGTTCAGATTTATCCCAGTCCCAGAGCGAGGAACCCTGCACTTATTCCTGCCTGGATCATCTCCTTGGGGTTAACTCCTGTGACCTCAAGCATCACATACACTCCCAGGAATGTGCCGGCCATGCTACCGAGGTTTGCCAGGGCTGCCACCAATATTACCCTGAAGAGATTGTTCTTCATCATATCCCCGGTATTTTCGGCATCTATAAGCTTCTTGAAATCATCTGTTGTGGGATTGCGGTACTTTGCCTCGGTGAGTCCTGCGAACCAGCCAGCGGCCATCATGGGGTTTAAGGATGTCAGCCAGGCTACAGAGAAGGCCGTGAGCACTGAGTATGGATGTCCCCTGGCAAGCAGGGCACCTGCGCCACTAAGTACACCGTTTATGATGAACCACCAGGCAAAGGCTACCATCATCGTCTCGAATGGAACGCCTGATAACAGAAGCAAACCAAATGTCGCAATGGCAATGCCTACAACTGCAAAACCCAGCAGCTTGGCCAGGCTGAAGCGCTTTTTTGGGGTTTCCACGGAGTAATCGACCTTAGGGAGAGAGGCCGGATTCTCAAGATAGCGCTGTATGCCGGCTCTGTGACCTGCCCCGACCACAGCAACGATCTTTTTTCCTCCGCTACCGGCAGCCCTTAACAGGTTTCTGGCCATGTAGGCGTCCCTTTCATCGATAAGGACTTTGACAGCATTGGGAGAAGTTACCCTGAATTCCTCCACAAGGACTGAAACAATATCCTGGTTGGTGATGGTATCCATATCTATATCCTTGGTGCCGCCAATACCAAGCACTGCAGCCAGGAGGCCTCCCATCATCTTGATCTTTTCAATGAATCCCATTTCATTCCAGAAGCGCTGGAGAGTGACCTGGACATTCCTGTCTATCAGCAGGACCTGCGCACCGCTTGCTTCCGCCGCTTCGATGGCTCCGATCATCTCGGCACCCGGCTGGATACCCATCTGGTCAGCGAACTTCTTCTGTATATGGGCAAGCAGCATGTGCACGATATAGAAATAGATCTTGCCTTCCTTCAGCAGTTCTTTAACAGGCACCTGGGTGTTTTGCACATTGCCCTTGATAGCTTCATACCTGGGACTACATAGCTCCACGGCCACAATATCAGGTTTTTCCCGGCTGATAGCATTATTTACTTCCCGGACACTCTTCTCCGATACATGGGCAGTTCCCACAATTATGATCTCTGTGGGCGGGAGAGCCCCGGCTTCAGTTGTTGACTGGGGAATTATCTCTTTGACAAGCTCGATCCCCGTTTCCCTGTCAGAAGAGACTGTATGACCTGTCTCAATGCTGCCGGGATCAAGGCCACCGCTTGCACTGGTAGAAGCATAGGCATAAGGCGTCTCCTGGGAATCGTCGTAATTGCTGGATTGATTCAATTCTTATCCTCTTGGAATCCTTTTTTGGATCATTCGTTTAGCAACGTCATGGCCCGCATGAGATCAGACCTTGAAAGTATACCTACAAGCTCTCCTTTGTCCATTACCAGTACACGGCCGATGTTATTCCGGGTCATCACCTTAAAAGCCTCAGACGCGGGATCCTGGGGAGATACCGAGATAACGTCGCTGATCATGATATCAGACACAAGTTTTGCGTAGCGTTCATGCGGAAGGATATTGCGTATATCCGTAAATGTCACAATCCCTTTTAAAGAATTACCCTTGACCACCGGATAACCCAGGTGCTTTTTCTCGAACATGAGTTTAGAGAGATCTTCCACATTAATATCAGGAGAAACAGAAACAACATCTGCTGTCATAATATCCTTTACGCTGTACCTTTCCAGCAGCACTGTGATAGTGGTAGACCTGTCCTCTTCTGAAGCCCCGATATAAACAAAGAAAGCTATCAGGATAAGCCAGGGATTGAAGAACAGGCCTATTATTCCCATAAGGAAAGCAAACAGTTTCCCAAAGGAAGCCGCATAGTGAGTAGCTTTGACATAGCTCATTCTTTTTGCATACCATGCCCTGAGAAGACGGCCGCCGTCCATGGGAAATGCAGGCAGGAGGTTAAAGAGAGCAAGTACTATATTGATAGAACCCAGGATATTGAGCATTAGGAATATTGAGGTATCCGAATAACCTGCCACAGAGGAGGAAACCAGTACGTTGAGGGCCAGCAATGTAACACCAATCACAAAGCTGACGAAGGGACCGGCAAAGGCCATCTTCAGTTCCTGGGACGGAACCCTGGGAATTTCCTCCATGGAAGAAACGCCGCCAAAAAGCAGAAGGGTTATGTCCCTGATCTCAACGCCATAACCTTTGGCAATGTATGAATGCCCGGCCTCATGCAGAAGCACGCAGACAAAGAGCAGGATAGTTGTTATGAGGGACAGGGCGTAGACCATAAGCCCTGATGGCGTCCCGGCAAAACCCAGAGGTGGTTCCGTGGTCGCGAAAACAAAAGCAAATACAGGCAATATCAGTAAAAATGTAATGTGCAGTTTTACCGGTATCCCTATTATAGTCCCGATCTTAAATGAGGTCCTCATAACGTGATGTTAGATTACGTTCTTATTTAGTTTTATCGAAAGTCAAATGCTTTGGAGAACACTTTCACCTTGCTTGGCTCATGTGTATATATCTGCGATATATATTCATATCTAATGCAGGCTGGATGTACAGATGCCTTACACGCTTCAAGGCAAGGTACTATCAGCCTCACCCCTCACTTTTGCTCGTTTTCCCACTTTTGCTCACTTTTTGAACTACTTACAGGACCCAGCACTTTGGTCAGATCGGCCATGAACATGTCGATCATTTCACAGCTCATATGAGGCATTATGACCAGGCGCAGAGCCTTTGGATCCTGTGTGATTGAAACATGCCAGTTATATTCCCTGGAAAGAGTGGCCCTCATCACAGCAGGTTCAGGAACTTTGAGAGCTACAACGTTAATCACCGGATCAATAACAGGTTCGACACCTATCTCTGCAGCTTTTCTTAAAAGATACCGCGTCATTTCCATACATTTGCTGACCGTTTCAGTATAGCCTTCCTTCCCAAGGAATTTCATGACAGCAAAGGTAGCTGCAACAGCAGCTCCGCTGCGTGTTCCTGTCATGGTGTACTGGCTGTCCACAGTAAGATAAGGAGTATGTGCTTTAAGGCATCTCAGATGCTTGAATTCCCTGAATAGCAGGATACCTGAAGGAATAGTACTCAGACCCATTTTATGTGGGTCTATTGCAATGGAGGTCACTCCAGGCAGGGAAAAGTCAAACACATGTTCCTGCTCAAGGAAGGGAAGAACAAAACCGCCAAATGCTGCATCTATATGCAAAGGGAGAACCTTTTCAAGTGCAAGTTCGGAAATCTTCCTGATAGGATCGACCTGGCCAAATTCCGTGGAGCCGGCTACCGCAACAAGCCCCACAGTGTTCTCATCTATAAGA
The DNA here is from genome assembly GCF_030682845.1 of Methanolobus sp. Lineage (GTDB taxonomy): Archaea > Halobacteriota > Methanosarcinia > Methanosarcinales > Methanosarcinaceae > Methanolobus. Next base: position 51,937 of record NZ_JAUXNK010000045.1, read on the forward strand.
GATCTCATTGCCTCAATCGAAACTTTGAGATCACTGTCAAGAGGAGCCTTCCTTACATCAATATCAAGAATATCAGATACTTTGTCAAAAGAGAAGTGCGCTGATATTGGGACAACGACATTGAGTCTTGATCCGGAATGTTTTCGTTCATGCAAATTACGCATGGAGCGGACAGCCTGGATATTGGATTCGGTTCCTCCTGTTGTAAGATAACCTTCTGTGAAGGGGCAATGAAGCATATTCCCTGTCATCCTGATGACTTCTTTTTCCATTTCATGAGTGCCCCTAAAAAGACCAAAATCTCCCATATTGGATTCAATGAATTGCATGTGAGCTTTAACAGCAATCCTGTGAGGAGCAGTACACATGGAACTCAGGACACGATCATAGCTGAAGTCCTTTGTTTTTGCATCATTCAGAAGAGAGAGGATTTCTTCTTCACTCAATCCGGTTTCATTCATTTGGAAAGATGAATATTAGAGGATATTTAAAAGAATTGTGTTCCAAGAATTGTATTGCAGGAATTGTATTGCAGAAAATATTAAAGAGAGAGAAAGAGAGATTTGGAAAAATTGGGATCAGTTTGTAGCCCTGAGAGCTACCCCATGGTTTCTACTGGAATTGAGTTGAGGATTTTTCCTTCGTACAATTTGTATTAAACAAAAAGAAAATTATATATACTAACAAGTTCATACTTACACTGCCAGGTTTTTTTAGAATGTTAAAAAAGTTGTTTGCATCTTTTTTTAGGTTTCCATTTGAAATCATGGGGTCTCTCTCCTTTATAAAAGCTCCAGTTGAAACAAAGGGGTTTAACTCCATATGAAACACTGATGCTTATCAATCACTGATCAATCATTGTTCCCGGAAAAAATTTAGCGTCTCTTAACATGCTTTTTTCGGTCCATTTTTATTCTTTCCATTGCTCCAGTTGAAACAGGGGGGTCTTAACCATAACCATTAATAACCTACCCTTCCTATGTATCCTTTGGAACAAAAAAGGAAACTGATAAGAAACTATTATTATAGCGCTTTGTTCCTGAAAAATAATACTGTGTTTATTATTGATATTATTAGGGTGACGCAAAAATGCAAAATAAGTCGTTGGATGGTTTATTTCAGGAGTTATTGGAAAATGAACCTATTTTTAAAAACAAAGAAGTTTTAAGGCATTCTTACACCCCGGATTCTCTTGTTCACAGGGACGATCAGATAAACGGTCTTGCTTCTATCCTGGTTTCAGCTTTAAGGGGGGATACTCCCTCAAATATACTGATATATGGTAAAACAGGCACTGGAAAGACAGCTGTTACACGTCATGTGGGAATCGAGCTTGAAAGAAAAGGTGAATCGCTGGGGATTTCCTGTAAAGTGGTCTATCTGAACTGTGAGGTAATAGACACCCAGTACCGGCTTCTTGCAAATCTGTCAAGGCAGTTTGGCGAGGATGTGCCAATGACTGGCTGGCCCACCGACCAGGTCTTTGCAAAGTTCAAGGAAGCAATTGACTCTGAAAAACAGGTTATCATTATAATTCTTGATGAGATAGATAAACTGATCAAAAAAGGCGATGATGTTCTTTACAATCTTTCCAGGATAAACACTGATCTGGAGCAGGCTAAAGTTAGCATGATAGGAGTTTCCAACGACCTGAAGTTCACAGAGTTCCTGGATCCCAGAGTAAAAAGCTCCCTTGGGGAGGAAGAGATCATATTCCCTCCATACGATGCTGAACAGATAAGTGATATCCTCCGTGAGAGAGCCCAGATAGCCTATAAGGAACATGCCCTTGATGAAATGGTCATCCCGCTGTGTGCTGCATTTGCAGCCCAGGAACATGGTGATGCGAGGCGTGCTCTGGACCTTCTCAGGGTTGCAGGTGAAATTGCTGAACGTGAGAACCAATCTCGTGTTGATGAACATCATGTCAAGATTGCACAGGAGAAGATCGAGATCGACCGTGTTGTTGAGGTCGTGCGCACGCTTCCCACCCAGTCCAAGTTGTCCCTCTACAGTGTCATGCTGTTGAGGAACAACGGCTACAGGAATGTCACCACCGGCGAGGTCTACAATGTGTACCGTCAGTTATGCATGCACGTGGATATGGATATCCTTACTCAGCGCAGGGTCACTGACCTTATGTCCGAGCTTGACATGCTTGGAATTGTCAATGCGGTCGTCGTAAGCAAAGGCAGGTACGGCAGGACAAAGGAGATCGTCCTGAGCGTTCCCATAACAAGCACAAAAAAAGTGTTATTTGAGGATTACAGGCTCAAACCCCTTGATGGTTTTAAGCCTGTGATGACGACCCAGTTGCATCTGTAATAGCTGCATCTGTAATCAGAAGTTTGGATCAGAAGCTGGGCAGCATGAGTCTGAGGTACCCTATGTATGGTATCCTGTATTTTGCAACCCCGATCACCCATTCTTCCTTTACAGGCAACATATAGCTGACCTGTCCCTGCTGGTCATAATACCTGTTCGTTACCTCGTTGTCTCCCTTGGTAATGTAACCTGCATGAGGCGCCGCTGGTCCGCCTTCCCACATGGGCTCTCCCTCTTCCACATGGTACATGGCTCTGTGGATAATAGGGGTGACCCCGTCTCTTCCATAGGGTTTGTACAGGATGACATTTCCATAGCTGTTAAAGGAAGTATAACTGTTCGTGCCTTCCTCATATGTTATGACCTGGGTCCTGTCGATGCTCTGGATAAAAACAATGTCTCCGACATTCATATGAGGTTCCATACTTCCTGATTCCACGGCGACCATAGGTGTCCACATCCCGAAAACGAGATAAGAGAAAGATGCAAATACAAGAACGGCTAACAATACCGATGTAAGATCGCGGGCGAGTGAAATAAAGAAATCATCACTCTCTTTGAAAGCTTTATAAGCGCCTTTTAAGTTCATTATATATCCTGCCTGTGTTCGAGCACGCAAAAAGATATTTTAGCGATAAGAATATACTGAAGCCAATAAAATCTTAACGTATGGATAATTACTTCCAACTATAATTGTATTACTGACCGCATTCATAATTACATTAACGCAGATAAGCAAAAATCCCGTTCAACCATGCGCATGACAGACATGAATGAAGTCGATGTCCTTACAGCCTTTATAGAAGAAGGCTATCAGATCAGTCCTGAAGCAGTGGAACTGATATGTTCTCATTGTTCTCCTAAAGAGCTTATAAGTCACGTGCTTAAGACCATTGACATATCGGTACTGGTCATCGGTGTTGAACATGTCGATCTTGGATCATTTGGTGACTCGCATGGCTCTAACGTTGTTACCCTGCAGTCCTCAATGCCCATATCCTCATTTGTTGTGAGTGATCAGGATTCATTATGTGAAAACCCTATCACTATCATTTCCGATATCTCGGACAATTCCACATGTGTGGGTGAGTATATGGAGTTTGTCCAGTATTTCAGGAACCGCTACAGCAAGTTAAGTGATATCATCCGCTCCCGTGTGAATGCAAGACCCATAGAGAGCCTGAAAAAGAAACGCTCTGCAAGTAGTTCTGTAAGCAGGCGCGGTACCGGTGAGCAAAGTGAAATATCGATAATCGGCATGGTATCTGAAATCAAAAGCACAAGCAATGGTCATAAGATCCTTGAGATTGAGGACCCCACCGGCACATTCTCGGTGCTTGTACGCACGGCTGACAAGGAACTCTTCGAGCAGGCTGCTCATCTTGTCCTGGATGAGGTCGCCGGCTTCACAGGTACTCTCACAAATGACGGCAAATTGATGATAGTTCAGAAGATAATTCTCCCGGACCTGCCAAACACTATGTCAAGAAAAGGTGGCACTTACGGGAAGGCGGTACTGACGTCTGATGTCCATATCGGCAGTTCCACTTTCCTCGAAGAACCCTGGGAGCATTTCATTGATTTCCTGAAGGGGAATACCGATAGTGAAGCACTTGCAGACATCTCCAGGGAGGTGCGGTATCTTCTCATTGCGGGAGATCTTGTTGACGGTATCGGCATTTATCCTGGACAGGAAAAAGAACTGAGCATTCAGGATATATATGACCAGTATAAAAGAGCTGCTGAATACTGCGAAGAGATCCCAAAACATATAAGAATCGTTATTTCTCCTGGAAACCATGATGCTGTGCGCCAGGCGGAACCTCAGCCAAAACTGCCTGAACGTATCAGGGCGGATTTCCCGGACAATGTGACCTTTGTGGGCAACCCTGCGATGGTAGATCTGGATGGCGCCAGGGTCCTTCTCTACCATGGGCGTTCCATTGACGACCTTGTGGCCGCAGTCCCGGGCGTATCCTACCATGCCCCCACAAAAGGCATGGTCGAGATGATGAAGTTCAGGCACCTATCTCCTATTTATGGAAGCCGCGTTTCCATTGCACCGGAAAAACAGGACCATTTTGTCCTGAACCAGGTGCCTGATATCCTGCACTGCGGTCATGTGCATACCATAGGAGTTGAGTGGTACAAGAATGTCCTGCTGATAAATTCAGGTACCTGGCAATCCCAGACCGAGTTCCAGAAAAGGATGAATGTCGTCCCCACACCGGCCCAGGTCCCTGTTGTAGACCTTTCCACCTTCAAGACGACGATACTGAGATTTGATGAGTGAGCCTGGCCCGGAAACCGGATACTTTACTCTTTTTCCTTTATCTTCAGCAGGGAATGGTTGATGGCCTGCTCGGGGCAGATGGTCACGCAGCGCCTGCAGCTTGTACCAAGACAGTTCTGGCTGTCGATGTCTAGAAACCTTCCTTCCTTCTTCTCGATAATGACCAGAGCATCCTCAGGGCACTCCTCTTCGCACTGGTGGCAGAGAACGCACTTTTCCACTGGAGCTTCCAGTATTATTCCGATGTCCTTTACAATTTCAAGGCCAAGGTATCCCACATCGTCGATATCTTTTCTGACCCTTTTCTCGATCTCTACAACCTTGCGGTCCTCAGGGAACGGTGGAATACCATACATCTGCAGCATCTGGGCATACATCTCGGCAGGCATTCCCTGTTGCCATGTGGAGAGTTCACACATGTATATCTCTTTGAATGTCTCACTGGTAGCCATCATCACATGGTCGGCCTGTATCCTTTTTGCGACCTCTGTGACCTCATCGAGCTTAGAGCGGTCGATAGCTATCTTCCGCGCAAGTCCTATAGAAGTATTCCCGAACTGGACTATTTTTTTGGAAAATCCCGGAACTGAGCCTATATGCCTTGCTTTTTCCGCATCCACATAGGTGCCAGTTGCGCCGGACATGTAAGAGTACATTAGGTCCTCGTATTTCAAGCCCGCTTCGACCATGAGTGTCATATGTGCTGCCCTTATGGCTCCTATCGCCTTTCCAACTTCCTCCACATCCCTGTCCGTGATGGAGATCCCGTCGCTAAGCGTTATCTTTCCATTGGGAAGCTTGGGAAGTTTTCTGATAAGCCCTTCCTTGAGCGCAAGCGCAATAGTGGAAATTACCCCGGTACCTGTGATGCCTTTTGGCACAGCTTCCGAATTCTCGATGGTATTCCCTGTGAGAGGGTCCACAAGAGGTCCTTTTACCGGGTTCAGGGCCGCGTCAAGCACCGTGAGTCTCCAGTAACCGTTTTCCTCGTTGACGTCGCTTATTGCTCCCGGCCCCGCAAGCATACCGCAGTCTATACCCTGTCCTTCTATGGCAGGGCCTGCTGCTGCGCTTGCTGTCATTATCCTGTCGCCTATCTTCAGGGCCATTTCTGCATTTGTACCATAGTCCGTAACTAGACATGGTTCTTTCTGGTTTATAAAGTCAGTCTCCATCATCATTGCCAGGGCATCGGCACCTATCTCGTGCTTTATGGCAGGCGGGATAATTATCTCACAGTTGTCCATCTCAAAGATACCTTTAAATATATCATTTGCAGGAAAAACCCTCGCGTCCCTTTTGACATCCTGGACCCCTAATGCTGCCTGCTTATTCTTTCCTGCGTATGCAAGATCCCTGATCTCTATATTCTGGAACAGGGAAAGCTGTATAGGGTTCCCGCATACTGCTATGCGGAGAATCTTTTCAGGTTCCACGTCAAACTTCTCCAATATCTTCTTCACGGTTTCCACCATGAGCCGGTGTGCAACTTCAGTTCCCGTCGAAATGGCAAAATCCAGATGGTCCATCACATTACCTCCAGGGAGCGGATGCCCCATGGTAATCACCGTCTTGATGGTCTCCTGCTTCTCAAGGTCTATCAGTTGCGACCTGAAACCGCTTGTTCCAAGGTCCAGGGATATCACATACATTTTCTACTCTCCTTTTTTACTCAGATAACAGAATACAGCATAGATGCGACCCCAATGACCAGGGGTTCCATGACGAGGTCGACACGATATTTCTTACCTATCTCCGGAGGCAGGCCACATGGTATGCCGGGAGTCGACACCAGGCATCTTTCCTCGATCATGCCTTCAGATATAGTATTTGCATTGGGGGTGGCTTCAAGGACCATGGAGAACCTTTTCCTGTCCTCACTGCAGTAAGGCTTAATTCCCAGCTCTTTCACAGCTTTCTCCAGAAATCCCCTGTTAGGGTCACATGCATAGACATTGAACCCTTTTTTCATAAGATGTGCAGCACCTGCATAGCCCACCCTTCCAAGGCCTATCACAAGGATATCTTTTGAGGATGCTTCCCTGAATCTGGAAGCTATCTCAGCATATATAATTCCTGTAGCCACGTGGTTGCTGACTATCTTCCCCTTGCGCAGGTTATGTGCAACGAACATATGGTCATCTGCCATCAGTATTATGTCGGCACCCTGCGAGACTGCCTCATAATAGCCGGTCATATCAGAGTGTTCGGTAATGGCTCCCTCAAGTCCGAAGTATTGAGTAATAAATAGCAGGGAAGATGCAAAATTGCTGATGATGCCGTCGCCTGCAGTTATAGGGATAATACCGACCTTCAGAGAGCCGGGTTTTGTGCCGTACAGTTCTTCGCATATTCCCCGAACATCAAGCCCTGTAACCCTTTTTATAGTCTCATCGTTCTCTTCAAGCTGCATTGACAGGTTCTCAAGATCCCGGGGTGTCAGAAGCGCCATATTCAGGCCCCCTGACCGATGGCAAGATATTCTCTAAGCATATTCAGACCTCTCTGCCTGTTAAGGTCTGCTTCTTCTTTTTCAGAAGCCCAGCTTATGAGCGTGAACACTTTCCTTTCTCCGCTGCACTCAAAGATCTCAAGCCCTTCAGATGCATGGAACTCGTGGTAATCAGTTCCCTGTGACAATACATGCTCACCAACAGGGACGAGTTCTCCGTCCCTGAAGAGCAGGTGCTCATAGGTACAATAGTTTCTTTCCGGGATTCCCTCATTCTCCCGGACCCCTGTCACAAATGCCTGCAAAAGCAGTTCTATAAGGTTCACTCCGGAGGAATGGTAGACCACCGTGGGTGTCTGGCTCGGGAACCTTGCATCGATCTCAAGCACTTTCAATCCTCGGGAGCTGTCTATCGCCTCGACATCCATAATACCCTTCAGGTTCAGGTTTTCTGCAAGCTTGTAGGTCAGATCCCTGAACTCAGGGTAATCGGCCAGGGGTGTCACCATGTGGCAATCATAGGTCCCGTCTATATGGATCTTAGTTTCCTTGACAACCTCAAAGCGCTCGCCGTCCCCTACGACTTCAAGGGAAACAACGTCTCCTTCGACATATTCTTCGATGAGCATGGACGGATCAAGTCCTTCCAGGCCGCTCTGATCGTAGATGATGGAGGTACCAATGCTGCTGCTCTCGCATGGAGGCTTAATGAAATATGGGGGAGATGTCGGATTATCCAGAGGCATGGGTACGTTGATGGAGCGGAAGTACTCTTTCGATCTTTTCTTGTCCATGCTGATGTGATAGGCATCGAAGTCAAAGAGCATGGGGCAGGCGAGCTTGTCCCTTAATGTCCTCAGGAAATTGATAGTTTCCAGGTTCTCGTTAACGGGAAGCACTGCCATTGCTGTTTTTGAGAGCTCGATGAGTTTCTCCGGCTCTTTTGTGACATCGAAACAATGGAACTCATCAACCACTTTCATTATCAAAGGGCGTTCCTTCTTATCTACCAGAACCACGCGCATCCCGGCTTTCTTCGTCAGGTAACTTGCCTCAAATCCCTGCAGTTTACCTCCGATCAGGACCAGGTTCTTCATGCTACCAGCCCCACTATCCTGTTGAAATCGGCCTGGCTTGCAGGTTCCATCCCCATGGTCTTCAGGCACTCTACAACGCTTTTTGGGTCCCTGTGCCTCTCCTCGGCTCCTCTGTCATAGTTAACGACTCCTTCAAGCGCGGAATCCGAAGGTATTATTGATGTTACCACATTTGCCCCGGCATTGAGCCTGTGTACCATTCCCGGAATGCCTTCAAGGTCAAGGGATGCAGGTATGAGCCTGTCAGGGAACATAAGTCTGAGAACGGCTATTATTTTCAGCTCTTCTATGCTTGATATACGGTTCACCTTTTCAAGAGGTGTGCCCTCCTGCGGTACGAATGTCATGACCCTTACCATGTCTGGAGTATTCGCCTCCATTCCTCTCAGTGACCTGATGGTCGATTCGATATCATTACCGACGCCGGTAAGTATCCCGTCCTCAACGCAGTAACCGATGCTCTTGGCGAACTTACGGGCATTGACCCTGTCCTCAAAGGACTGTCCGACCCTCAGTTTCCGGTAGAGTTGCTGGTCATGTGTCTCCTGGTAGAGGGCAAGGAAGTTTGCGCCGTTGTCATGCAATTCCTTTAGCACTTCATTTCCCATGACTCCTGGAGATATCATAATGGGAAGGTCCAGTTCTGATCTTACTGCCCTCACGACATCAACAAAATTTTCAGGTCTGTCATGGAAGTAAGGGTCTTCTCCCATGGTCAGGTCAACCATGTGAATACTCTCACCTTTCAGTGCACGGCATATATTACGCACTTCTTCTATACTCAGACGATACCTGTTTATCTCATGATTCGCCCTGTAATAGCAGAAAGTGCACTTGTTCTTGCAGTAGGTGGAAAAATAAACGAAGCTGTAGAGGAAGACTTTGTTTCCGAAAAAGTGATCCTTGACCTTCCTTGATAAGTAAAAAAGCTTTTCAAGCTGCTCATTCTCATTTATCCGGAGCAGTTCCCGGAGTTCATCGTCAGAGAACTGTGCCCCCTCCAGTACCTTCCCTGCAAACTTGTCCAGGTCGTTTTGTGTCATGTTATTTAGCAAGTTATCACCTCAGAGGTTCGTGCATATCCCGTTGTAGTAGGACTCTGACCTTGCAACGGATCTTATATTCTTGAAATTGTGTTTTGCTTTAAGCAGTCTTTCAAGTCCGAATCCGGCTCCTATCCAGGGCTTATTGACACCCCAGTCCATGTCCATGGGAATGGGTCCTACAACAGCGGATGAGAGTTCCATGTTCCTGTGCATGACATCAATAGTATCCCCGTATACCATGCAGCTATCGGCAACTATTTCGTACTCGATGCCCAGGAAATCTAGGAAATCATCTATAAGGGATTCAAGGGTTTGCCGGGTACATCTTGATCCCATCTGGCAGAAGTTGAGCATTGTGAACTCTTCGAGATGGCTGTTGCCGTCGGATTCTTTCCTGTAGCAGGGTCCTATCTCGAATATCCTTATGGGGTCGGGAAGTACATTATCGAATTTGCGAAGATGATTGTAGAGACCAGGCGCCAGCATAGGGCGAAGGCACATGTTATCTCCTACCCTGAATATTTGCCTGGAGAGCTCCTTATCCTCGCCTACGCCCATACGCTCCATATACTCAAAAGGAATAAGTATTGGAGATTTCACTTCAAGGAAGCCCATATCTACAAAGAACTCGGTTATGGTGCGCTCAAGTTTGCCGAGCATGTTCTCCCTGCTGTCCTCATACATTGCCCTGAGGTCCTTTTTTCTCTGTGTCAGCAGGACCGATTCAAGCTCTGCAAAGGAGCGTTTTTCCTTTGAGAAAGATATCATATCATCAGGAGCCAGTAATGAGAGTATCCTGTTCTTCTGAGTCTGGGTGAACTCATTTTTCTCCGGTTTGGCATGTTTTTGGGAGGAATGGTTTACAGGTTTTGTTACCTTGGGTTGATAGGTCTTTGGTTGTGATTTGAAGGTTTGTGCAGTAGCAGATGGCTGTCGCTCTGCAGGGGAATTATGAATCTGAGGTTTTACGATAGTGTTTGAAAGCTGCAAACTTTCGGATAGCATTGATGCATCCGGTATATCACTTTCAATAGAATTGAACTGGGAGGATTGTACTGTTTTTACCGTGACCCTGACTTCGTCTTTCCTTGCAGTCTTATTAGAGAAATCTTTTATTCTTTCTTCTGCGAGCCTGCATTTCTTACAGGGTTTGTGGTATTTATGGTTTCGAAGAGACCTTGCGGCCCGGCTGGACCTGGAGTTCCTTACCTGGGTGACCTCTCCGCAATCCATTGTTATTCGCAGGTTCTTTTGTGATGTCTCACAACTTCTTATTCCGTGCAGGTGCCCGTTCCTTGACACCCATAGACCGTTTTTGGATATTAATGAGTCCAATGGCTTTCTTTCCATGCTGTCAGCTCCCTGAATAAAGATCGTTTCCTAAGCATTTCCTAGAATCCGAGGTATTCCAGTGTCCAGTTACTTCCTTTGCTCTTAGTGAATGACATATCCGTATGCTCCTGTTTATTTTTCCTTTTCTGTTTGAAGATGATGTTTCGCCAAGATGTACCTTAGAATTCACATACAATACTATGTAGAATCTGGGTCATCGGCATATATATATATTCTCCATAATTATAGCTATTTAAACTTTACTAAAATGAGGGGAAATTATGCTATATATATTTAACCCATCCCTTCTCAAACCCAGAATGGAAGTGCTAGGGGTGTTGGCATACACCCCCACTATGGATATAGTTCTAGTGTTAGACGGAAGCCTCCGGTCTAGTGGAAAGCTCGTTTTTAACACATTACATACTACAAGAACGATTATATTTAGTATAATTCTACGTTGTTTGTCACATGACATGTGAATTTCATGCAGGTATGCTCCTGTGTAACACCTGTATGATACCAGGAAAAATAGGTAAGGTCAGAGGTCCTCTCTTTTCTGCTTCCTCAACAGCTGATGATTGTACAGCGCAATCTCTATATTCGTGCGCAGGTCGTCCTCTTCGAAGGGTTTCAATATATATCCATAGGGAGTGGTCAGTTTTGCTCTTTGTAGAGTTTCATCATCTGCATAGGCTGTAAGGTATATGACGGGTATATCCATCCTCTCGCGGATCTGTCTTGCTGCCTCAATACCGTCGATATCGCCTTTGAGCATGATGTCCATAAGTATAAGGTCAGGTGAAAAAGCTTCTGCCTTGCTGATAGCCTCCTCACCTGTTGAAGCCACACTTGGTACAAGATAGCCCAGTTTCTTTAGCCTGCTTTTTATTTCAAGTGCGACGATATTCTCATCTTCGACAACCAGAACTTTAATCTTTGTCATTTTATCACACCTTTAATTAGTCATCTGCTTGAACAAAATACTGAAAACAGTACCTTTGTTCCTTTCTATTTTAATTGTTCCCTCTAACTGCTTCACAAGTATCATCACAAGTTTCAATCCCAATGAATCATTGTTCTCAATATCAATGTCTTCAGGGAAACCTACTCCATTATCTTTGATCTGCAGCAGGATATCCTTATCCTGCTCTTCTATAGTTACAGTGATCTCTCCCCCCTCTCCTTCAGGGAAGGCATACTTGAGAGAATTCGAGACCAGTTCGTTTATTATCATTCCAAGCGGCAATACCTGATCTATTGAAAGCATGATATGGACACCCTTGAATTTTATCATGACCCGATCGTTTTTCATAGGATAAGCATTCATTATATCCTGGAGAAGTTTCTGGGTGTATTCCTGAAAATCTATCTCACTGGAGCTTCCCGTCTTGTAGAGTTTCTCATGCACCAGAGCCATCGATCTGATACGGTTCCTGCTATCACGGAAAGCCTCAACTACTCTTTTGGACCTGAACCTCTCAGATTCCAGGAACAGCAGGGATGAGATTATCTGCAGGTTGTTCTTGACCCTGTGGTGTATCTCCTTCTCACGTAGCTTGTCCGCCTCACGAAGTGCCTTTTCAGCGATCATGCGCTCATTGGTTGCTTGCAGCAATGCCTTTCGCGTTTCTTCTATACCCTTTGTCAGAATTTCAAAATCACCCTCACCATGCACACGAACCTCCCTGGAAAAGTCGTTTTCCTGGATAGACATCAGCACAGCGTTGGAATCATCTATGACATCATCCAGATGTTGTGCAAAGTCATCCAGGGCATCTCCCATCTGTTTGAACTCTCCCTTAAGGTCCAATCGTGTGCGTGTGGAAAGCTCACCTTCGGAAAGGGCCTTTGTCATGCGGACCGTTTCACGGATAGGAATTGCAAAAGCATCCAGTATCTTGTTCAATCCATGGGGTATATTTCTGAAATCAACATCAACATCAGTATCTGCTCTTGAGTCAAGGTTGCCTTTCACAGCATCTTCGGCAATTTCCCCGAAATCTGAAACTATTTTCTTAATAGATTCTGTGATGGAAAAGGCAACAAAATAGGCAAGTACTGACATGAAGATTATAGACAGGAAAGATATCAGTATCAATTCCTTGGCAAGGAACCTGGAACCTGCAAATATCTCTTCTCTTGGGATCACAAGCAGGAAAGAATAGTTGCCTGTTGTTATCGGCTCATAGAAGAAAATGACCTCCTTTCCGGTAGCGGGGTCTATGGTCTCAAAAGTGCCTCCTATCCCTTTGCCGATATTGTCTGCAGCATTTGATATGAAGGGGTCCCCGAAATCATAGAGTGATTTCATGCTTGCCCATTCCTTATTGATTGGATGGGTCACCAGCGTTCCTTTGCTGTCTGTGATGAAAGCGTAACCGGTATCGTAGACCCTGATACTGTCCATGGTCTCATCCAGATATTCCAGGGATACATCCGTGCCCGCAATACCAATGAACTCATCGTTCTTTATTATCGGGGAAACGTAACTGACGATATAGATTCCCTGATAGTAGTACAGGTCGGTCACTGTATCCTGGAGTCTGCTTTTTGTCAGCTGGTAGTAGTCCTCGGTGTCATAATCCACCAGTGGTTCAAGATCAATCTCCCCATTTATAGTGTTCCAGTAAGGAAGGAACCTGCCTGTTTCGTCGTGCCCGTATGTTCCGGCATATTCAGCATCCCTGCCATCAAAAGCATCGGGCTCGAACCCAACATAGATCCCTACAATATCCGGATTATACAGGAGCTGGTTGCTTAACATCTGGTTGACCTCCTCCCTGTCATTAGATTCATATTTTTCCATCGAGTGTGCAAAGGATCTTGCTATTGCCATATTCTTCTGCATCTCCCCGTCAAGCTGATTTGAATAGGCCCTGGCCACCGCCACAGCTCCAAGATATGCGTATTCTTCTGTCTGGGAGTTCACGGTAGAGATGGTTACGACAGTTGAGACTGTAAGGATGAGAGTGACTCCTGTTACAATATATAACATCAATTTGAACTTGATAGAGATATCTTTCCATTTCTTTAGCATAGACAGGTTCTCCCTGAACAGCAAATATCTCTATTGTGAGGTCTATCCATTACATTTCCTCTTTTCAGGCCCTGCTGTTCTGGATTTCGTTGAACCTGACAGAAGACCTGTCCTTATAGTATTTGAAAAGGTCCCTGCCCCATTCCAAAGCGCTTTGAGTGCTGCTAAGCATATCCTGATGGTCGTACCTGCCGCTCTTATTGAAAAAGCTGATAAGCAATGTTGTATCCGTAACTGTGAATGAAGGAGGTGAGATCCCGTCGGGCAGGCAATAGATCTCAGTTTTGTTGAAACTGCTGATCTCGCTGAATGTTTCAGGGAAGTTCTCCTGCAGGGTCTGACATACCCCTTCCGTCGCTACCAGGGATACCTTACCGCCTTTTTTTGCAACAGCGTTGTACAGGTAAAGATGCTCGGGGTAGAAAAAAGAGAAGACAGAATTGATATGTTCTGTCTTTGATGTGCTCTGGATGAATTTATGGGGAAGCTGGAACATATGGCTCAGGTCCTGTTCAAGCAGTTCGCACTCCCCGAGCTCTCCCAGCCTTCTGGCAAAAGGTCTTGGTATATCTGTGAGATTACGGCTTGTCCAGTAACCAATGTTAGCTTCGAACAGGTTTGTCAGCTCATAGGCCGGCTTGGCATTCCTGCTTATGATCCTCCCGAGATTTGAAAGGGTGAAGGCCTCTTTTTCCTGGGTTATCATGCCTTCCTCCTTGAGTTCTTTCAGCGGGAGGTGCAGGGCACGCATATCCACTTCCAGTTCTTTCATCAGCTCTTCAACCGTTTTTGGACTTTCGAGTAAGGACAGCAGGATCTTTGTCCTTTTTTGTGACAACCATACCAGATCGACCAGTGGAAAAGAAGTCATGGATATTTCCTTGTAAGTGTTCATTTCAACTGCCGGCCATCTTTATAGCGGTGGACCTCTTTCCATAATATTCTATCAGCTCTCTTCCCCAAAGCACTGCGCTCTCATCAAAACTCAGGATATCCCTGTGCTCATAGCGGCCTTCCTTGTTGAAGATGCTGAAATACAGGAATTTTTCAGTAACACACAGTATTGGCATATTGATTGTATCTTTGATCAGAAATATATTTGAGTTTGCAGATGACAGTAGCTTCTCAGCAAGTTCAGGTTTTTCCTTTTCAAGCCTTTCAAGTACTGAAGGTGCTAGAAATAATGAAAATTCGTCAACTTTATCCAGTATGTTCAGGCAGAGCGAGGGATATGTCGGATGCATGTAAGACTTTAGCATCATTACTCTCTTGCATTTGACTACATTATCCCGGAACTCTTTCGGGAAATCATATATGTTGTGCAGATCGGGCTCTATCAGATAATAATGCCCCAATTCCCCAATTCTTTCAAAGAGATGATCAGGGATGCCTTTAAAATCACGCGTTTCCCAGAAATCCCTGTTCTCATCGATCACTCTCGTTGTATCAAGGAAAAGCTTCATGTTATCCACCAGCAGCTCACCTATGGACGACAAACTGAAACCCTGCTTTCCTTCCAAAACTATCTGGTCCTTTTTGAGTTTTTTTATCAGGGGCATTATCTCGCGTGAGGAGACGTTCAGGGACTTTTTTATGTGCTCTGTTTCCTGCGTACCCTCTAACAGCAGGAACAGAAGTTTGATCCTCTTCTCAGAGTACCATAATGTTCCGGTGAGTTCTAGTGGCATGCTATCTGGCTTTTATAGTATTTTTTAATACAGGACATTTCACTTGCTGTTATATTATTCTATCCTCAGGAGGTTAATTTCCAAATCAAATGGCAGCATACAAATCACATGTCATGATACGGATCACAAGGTTATGTACATGTAATGCAGCATGTTACAAACCCCCGTCCCTGCAATAATAATCACCTTCTTCTGCAAAATCTCGGAGGCATCTTCTAAGACCAAGTCTTTCACCATATCTCAAATCTGTTGAAAAATAGCCACAGGTCATTCTATATCAACAAAAAAGATACGCACTATGTAGGAAGTATCCACTTTTAGTGATACGTCCTTGATGACTGCATTTGTAATGTTGTCAATTTCCAGGGTTCTGGGACAACATAAGATGCAAAAAGAGGAGAAAGAGGTAGTTAAATGGCAAATCAAGAAATTATAGATAAATTAAAAAATGCCCTGGTCAACCAGGACATAAATGGCACTGTAGAAGCCACAAAAGAGGCTCTTGCAGCTGGAATGACAGCAAATGACATTATCAACAACGCCCTTGCGCCAGGCATGAAGATCATCGGTGATAAGTTCGAGGTTGCAGAGATCTATCTTCCTCAGATCATGATGTCTGCAAAGGCCATGAACAATGCCATGGAAGTGCTTAGACCGGCAATGGAAAAAGAGAAGATTGGTGAAGGAAGCGGTATTGCTATTACTTTTGTGCAGGAAGGAGATATCCACGACATCGGCCACCGTCTGGTTTCCACAATGCTCGGTGCCAATGGCTTCAAGATAATAGACCTTGGAGTAGATGTGTCAAATGAAACGATCATTGAAGAGGTCAAGAAGAACAAAGGCAAGAAAGTGCTACTTGCAGGTTCCGCATTAATGACAACTTCAATGATGAGCCAGAAGGACACAATAGTGGCGCTCAAAGAAGAGGGCCTTAGAGACTCTGTCAAGGTCATGTTCGGTGGAGCTCCTGTCACCAAGCAGTGGATAACTGAGATTGGAGCCGATGGAACAGCAGAAAATGCTGCAGAAGCTGCCAGGGTTGCACTTGATCTTACGAGGAAATAAACGAGGTGATGAGAAATGACATTCAGAAAATCGTTTGATGTTTATGATTTTTATGAGCGTGCAAAGTCTGGTGAGAAAATCACCCAGGACGACTGGGACTTAATGGTTATCCCTTCAAAGACCGCGGAGCTCAAGAAGAAGTACGGGCTGGACTTTAAGGGAGAGTTCATACCCACTGACATGGATATGGCAGAAAAGCTCTTCAAAGCAGGTTTTGAGATGCTCCTTGAAGCCGGTGTCTTCTGTACTGATACCCGCAGGGTTGTCAAGTATAATGAGGCTGAAATATGGGACGCTATCAACAATGTCCAGAGGGAGTTTAGTCTGGGATCAGGCAGAGACCAGTCAGTTATCAGGAAAAGAAAAGTTGGTGACAAGCGCAAGCCCCACATCCAGGGTGGCCCGACAGGTGCTCCTGTGTCTGAGGATGTATTCGTTCCCCTTCATCTGAGCTATGCACTTGAGAAAGAGATCAATACCATAGTCAATGGTGTCATGGCCACAGTCCGTGGACATGGACCCGTACCAGGCAGCCCCTATGAGATACTTGCAGCCAAGACCGAAGGCAGGCTGATCAAAACAGCATGTGAGCTAGCCGGAAGGCCTGGCATGGGCATATAGGGACCAGAGACTTCCCTGTCCGCTCAGGGAAATATAGCTGCTGACTGTGCCGGTGGCATGCTCAGCAGTGACAGCCACGAGGTCTCCCAGCTCAATGAGCTCAAGATCGACCTTGATGCTATCAGTGTGGTTGCTCACTATCAGGGCAACAGCAACATCATCATGGATGAGCAGATGCCCATCTTCGGTGGCTATGCCGGTGGCATAGAAGAGACTGCTATTGTTGATGTTGCAACCCACATCAATGCCTTTGTGATGAACAATGCGACCTGGCACCTTGACGGTCCTATCCATATCCGCTGGGGATCGACCAACACCAGGGAAACCCTGATGATCGCAGGATGGACCTGTGCGGCTATCACGGAACACACAGACATGCTCACGGGTAACCAGTACTATCCATGTGCAGGTCCCTGTACAGAAATGTGCCTGCTGGAAGCTGCAGCCCAGTCTATCACTGACACAGCATCCGGACGTGAGATCCTCTCAGGTGTTGCATCTGCAAAGGGTGTTGCGTTGAACAAGACCACAGGTATGGAAGCCAGGATGATGGGAGAGGCTGCAAGAGCGACAGCTGGTGTTGAGATCGCAGAGGTCAACAGAATCCTCGACGCTCTCGTTAAAATGTACGAGAAGAACTATGCAGCTGCACCTGTAGGCAAGACCTTCCAGGAGTGTTACGATGTAAAGACCGTTACACCCACTGATGAATACATGAAGGTATATGACGGCGCAAGAAAGAAGCTCGAAGACCTGGGTCTGGTGTTCTAAGACCAGATTCATGACTAAGACAAGCCGGCACTTACACTGCCGGCTTTTTAATACAGGGAGGTAATATGATGAGAAACTTCAATAAAAATATGCTGAAGTTGTTCATACTTATATTCTTAGTAAATCTGTTAGTCCCGACAGTTGCAGTTGCCCAGAGTCTTGAGGAAACATACATGACACCTCTGGGTGAGGAAGGACTGACTGCAGACACGACACACCTGGAAGATGAGCTGCATAAATGGAACAAGAACATGGATGTCTGGTTCATGTTGATGTTAGTCGCATTTTTGATGCTGTTCATTAAAAAGTTCGAATGGGGCGTATGTCTTGCCGTCCTGCTTGTTACTGCCGGGAGCTTTATCACCTTTATGGCGATCAAGCAATTCGTGTTCGGAGAATTCGTCTGGACGCAGGATTGGACGATCATGGCAGTGTTTTGTGCCATTACGGTTGTGATAGCCATAGGGGTGTTCCTGGGAACTATCAAGATGTGGCAATACTTCCTGGCCGGGATATTGTTTGCACCCGCATGGATCGCAGCTGATTGGTGGATGTTCAGTTATCTGGAAGGAGTCGTTGACCCTGGAGGATCGATGCTGGTCCACATGGTGGCTGCTTACTGGGGCTGGGGTGTCATACTGACGCTCAGGGAAAAGAGGGCTTTTGATGTCCCCGTCTTTACAACAACGCACAGTGTTTCCTTTGTCTGGCTTGCATCGATGTTGTTGTGGGTATTGTGGCCTTCTTTCGTGACTGCACTGCTGCCTGCGGACCAGGTCTCATGGGCAATGTTTACAGCTTACATGGCAGGTCTTGGATCCATAATCTCGACCTATGTGTTCTGCATGATTTGGCAGAAGAAGGTCGATCCTCTGGTGTTCACATACGCCATGCTGGCAGGCCTGGTAGCTATAGGGTCGCCATTGGTCTCTGTGGATCCATGGACAGCACTTGGGATCGGACTTGCTGCAGGTGCACTGTCAGCAACATGCTTCATAAAACTGCACCCATGGCTATGTGCAAAGCTGGGTGTCCTTGATGTCATGGCTGTGCACAACCTGCACGGGATACCCGGTATTTTCGGAGCTGTATGTGGAGCCATCTTTGCCGGAGCGATGATCAACTTTGTAAGTCTGGTAGGCATCCTTGTTATTTCACTTGTTGCAGGAGGAATAACAGGTGTCATACTAAGAGTTACAAGAGGAGAGATGGAGATTGGCAGTATGATGAGCGATCAGGCTGACTTTGTTGGGTGGAAGGCAGAACCTGTCGCGACCGAGGATGGAAAGGTAGTTGTGCAACAAGTCTAAGCACACTACTTTCCTATTTTTATTTATTTTGATATTAATTCTGTAGATTATATGATCAAAGAGAGGACATTATGGTTGAATATACCCCCAAAGAACGATTGGCGCGCGCCCTTAAAGGGCAGCCTGTGGACAGGATGCCTGCCGTATCATTTACACAGACAGGCACAGTAGAACAGATGGAAGCCTCCGGGGCATTCTGGCCCGAAGCGAACGAAGATGCCCAGAAGATGGCAGCACTTGCAGAAGCAGGCCACACCGTCGTGGGCTTTGAAGCTGTGCGTGTTCCTTTTGATATCACTGCAGAGGCCGAGTTCTTCGGATGCAAGATCAAGGCGGGAACAAGAGAGCAGCAGCCTTCCGTTGTCGGTCATGTGATAAAGGAAACCGCAGACATTGAGAAACTCAGTGGATACGACATCAACAAAGGCAGGATCAGTGTCGTGTGCGATGCTATAAAGATACTCGCAGACAAATATGGTAAAGAACTCCCTATCATGGGCAGTATGATCGGTCCCTTCTCTCTTGCCCAGCACCTCAATGGTGATGATTGGTTCATGAATATCTTTACTGATGAGGCTTTTGGCCAGGCCCTGATAGATTTCACAACCGACTTTAACATTGCCTATGCAAAGAAGATGGCTGAAAACGGTGCCGATACCATGGTTATCATAGACCCCACAGCCAGTGCCCAGCTCATTGGCGCCCAGTTCTATGAGAAGTTCGTTGTTCCATACCACAGAAGAATAGTCAATGCCATGAAGGAGCTTGGCGTGGCCACTGTACTGCACATCTGCGGAGATACCACCCAGGGACTGGCACTGATGGAGGTGTGCGGTGTGGATGCCATCAGCGTTGACCAGAGCGTGAATGTTGCAACTGCAATGGACAAGGTTGACAGAGCTATAATCATAGGTAATCTTGACCCGGTGAATGTGCTCTGGAACAAGACACCTGAAGTTGTAAGGCAGAAATCAAAAGAAGTGCTTGATGCCGGCGTACCTATACTGGCTCCTGGATGTGGTATTGTCAGTAAGACTCCTACTGAGAACCTCAGGGCAATGGTAGAGATGATCAAGGAACACAGGTATTGATCAATCAGGCTGAGGGTGTGTTCCTGCCTCAGCCTGCTGTTTATTCTTAAGGGTGTATTATGGATGGGATCTTGACCAGTCAGGGAAGCATAAAAATAATGTTTTTAAGTACAGTTACCCATACTTCTGTTGTTGATCCAGCCTATTATACAAGAGATGCCTTGCAGGTCTTGTCTTCTGTTACCCACCTTCTGTCCCATAGGGAGTAAGCCATCTCCTTTAAGCTGGAAACTCTTGTTGCAGGTGTTCCTGTCATGAACTTCCTCTCGCTGAGTGAATATCTCATTGTGAAACGGTCCTTCTCCAGAGGTGTAGGTGCAGATATCATTTCTCTTTCCTTAAGGGAGTATGCCATTAACATTTTCTGTCACATCCTGAATTATGCTCTATCTTGTTGCTATTATCTGCTTTTTAAGGCAGACAGAATCCTACTACAGAGCTTATTGTATATATAGCTTTCTATATGTCGAAAAAGCCCCATACCTTCCACTTTCAGCCAGATAACGCAGTCAAGCTCATTAAAGTACCCAATCCTCACCTGGCAATAATTCTATTTACTTGAAGGCAGTTCGTTACATTAGAGCCACCTATAATTACAGATGCGTTATATAGAGAATGAATCTGACTTTCATACCCATATGACTTGAGGTAAAAAAGCAGGAGATAATTATGAGCAAAGAAGTTATATTAAGAATGCTTGCCGATGCCGTCGTATCCTGTAGGAAGGATGACGTTGTTAAGGCTGTGGAGGCAGCAAGAATAGAAGGTATTGAGCCCGCAGATGTGATTGGGAAAGGTCTTGCGGTCGGTGTAAGTAAGGTCGGTATCCTCTTTGATGAGGGTAAGATGTTCCTGCCTCATTTGGTTCTGGCTGTGGATGCAATGGAAGCAGGTATCAGTATCCTGGAAGCTGAAGTTCACGAAGGACATCCTTGCAAAAGACTTGGCGTCATAGTTAATGGTACCGTGGAAGGAGATGCACACGATATTGGTAAGATCATCGTGTCAGGCATGCTTAGGGCTTCAGGTTTCACAGTGCACGACCTTGGCAGGAATGTTCCCCTGCAGGATTTTATTGACAAAGCGAAAGAAACAAATGCAGACCTGATAAGCCTGTCTGCCCTTACCACTATTTCTCTTAACCGCCAGTATGAATTGATCAATATGCTCAAGGAGCAGGGCTTGAGAGACAAGATCAAGGTCATGGTTGGTGGAGCTCCGGCCACCCAGGAATGGGCTGACAGGATAGGAGCCGATTGCTATGCAAAGAACGCTGCTGAGGCTGTCGAAAAGGTAAAGGAACTTCTTTTGCTGAAGTAAGATGAATGTTAGTTTTATTCGGCTGTCATCAATCCTTTTTTGCTTATATCCATCATTTTCGTTAACTGTGATAATTGTAATATTACAATTACATTGTAATATTGTCAGAACGATGGAATATTACTCTATCAATAATGAATTCACATGCTATAGACACATTGCACTGAGTTTATGATATATAGTTTTCTCTTTATGGTAGTTATACTGACTGCTCTACACGTCCCATTTATCTCATGAGAGGTCGAGGAGCCAAAGTGAAAAGGAGTTTACCATGAGCAAAGAAGAAACTTTCAAACTGCTTTCCGACGCGGTCGTTTCCTGCAAGAAGGATGCGGTTTTAGCTGCTGTTGAAAAGGCAAAAAGTGAGGGTATTGAACCCGCTGAGATCATAG
>NZ_JAUXNK010000043.1 GCF_030682845.1 Methanolobus sp.
GCTATGAAATCCTTATCCGAAAGCCACATCAGCACTATAGCAAGAAGATAGCCTGGTACAATAATGTAAAGGAAGGGAATCCCATACACCAGTTTGGCCATTCCTATGGAAACGAACACTGCTACACTTATTGACAGCGTGTAAAGCATCAGTTTCGATCTGATGTAACCACTTGAAGACTTTTCTATCTGATAGCACAGCACCCTTACTGCGGGCTCTGCAAAGGTGGCAAGGAAGCCAAGGAAGAAACCAACAGGTATCATGAGCCATTGATGCTTCATCTTCCCGAAAAAGCTGCCTATCTCTGTTCCTACCGGAAAGAAGCCATTGTAAACACCATAAAGGAATAATACCATTCCAAGAGCTGTCATCGATATGCCCAGAAAGAGCTTTGCAAGCTGGGAAGAGGGAAACTTAAGGTAGAGGAACTGGAATATTATGAAAAATACTATCAGAGGCAGTAAAGCCTGCAGAACCTCAACAGATATAGATAGCAAGCTTTGGCTATTACTCAAGCGAGCACCCCCATCAGCATTACGCTTAGTATTGGGCCAATTGAAGCAAGACCTATCAGACCGAAGCCTTCGGACAGCTCAGACTTTTCCCCCAGTACTGATACTACACCTATACCCAGTGCCAGGATCACAGGCACGGTCATGGGACCTGTGGTCACACCCCCTGCATCAAAGGCTATCGCAAGATATTCGGGTTTCGTGAAAAAGGATAATGTAATAACTATCAGATAACCTGCTGTCAGCAGGTATTTTATCGGGACGCCATAGACTATCCTGAGCATGGAAACTGACACAAAGAAACCTACCCCAAGAGCAATGGACAGGATCAGTACGTTGCGGGAAATACCGTTCTCGGACACCGAATCGATCATTGTGCTCAGCACCCTCACATCAGGTTCTGCAAGTGTCGCCATGAAAGATAGTAAAAAGGCGACTCCTACAATGAAGATCAAAGAATTATGCTTTGGAAGTTCGGAGCCGATGGATTCCCCGATAGGCAACATTCCCAGCTTGACACCCATGAGGAAAAAGACCATGCCCGCGATAACCATTATAGCTCCTGTAAAGAAAGAGAGGAACATACCGGAATTAAGGCCAATGATCAGCATGATCAGGAGCACAGCTGCTGTCAAGGGTAATACAGCCTGGACTACCTCCCTGAATGTTTCTTTAAAATCCTGTATCATGTAGACCTTCCTCCTATGGAACAGGGCAACGGCAGAGCGAAGCCTAAGAGGTAAATAGGAGCAATACTACATGAGTATAGCTATTAGTATAATTAGCACGTACTATTGCATTGCTTTCAGTCCTGCCTTTTTTCCTGTTTGCCCTTTCCTGCATTCTTCTTCCTGGCAGGGGTTGGCATGATATGTTTACGAACAAAGACTGCAAGCACAATAAGTACCAGAACAATCCAGAGAATCTGCATCAGGCCGTATTGGAGGTCTGTACCTATGATCCATGCATGAAAGAAGACGAGTACGAATCCCAGATAGTTCAATGCGTGGATGTTCTTCCATTTTTCAGGTATCCTCTTCCTGTAGACACCTGCCAGAACTGCTATTATGATAAGATAAAGGGCCGGCCTTCCTGCAAGCCCCAGGAAGTCCATAAAAGGATAGAAAACAGGTAAAAACGCGTTCAAGCCGAATTGGTAGGCAACAAGGATCGGATGTATCAGGATCAAAACAATCCCCACTCTTGCAAGATGATGATGGACATTCATAAAAGGCCTGCCAAACACCTTCCTCATCTGGAGCATGTACTCTGATGACACTATTGCAAGGGAGAGGAAAAGATATCCGAAAAGTCCTGCTGCCCTGACGACCATCCTTATTGCTATATCCCTTTCCTGTAGAAGGTAGAAAAGTATTATCCCTGCCACAACCACCAAAGAGGAAACTATAATCTCTCTTTCATACTTCATGTATATCATTTTTACATTTAAGCAATATGAACTTAACCGGTTTAGTTTTTTAAAATTTTTTCCTTTGGGACTTATTATTTGTTCATCGGAGATAATTTCCATGAGTTTTAGATTAAAAAAGGAATAGATTTTCATTTTTATGTTTTTTCGGGATTTGGAAGCTTGGATTTGACCAGATCTTGAGTTGGAAATACTTCTGCTTGAGGCAGAAGATAGCACCTTACAGACTCAATTATGCATAAAGCCATACTTTTTTAGTCCAATACACGCATTCAATGCAATGTTGAACGCCTCTTTAAGCGGCAAATAACCTCATGTCACAGTTGGGACAGTTTATCAATACTTCCACTTGTTCACACCTCCGCTCCTTTGATACGAGTTGGCTTTCAATCAATAGATGCATCACACTCCCACATGATGCAATTTTGACAAATAGTTTATTAGAAACTACCGGCATTGTACCTTTTTGCCAACTCCGTGTATTCTATGGCCCCCTCTAATATAGATAAAACCGATACAAACAATATAGAAAGTTGAAAAAATACATATGCAATTCAAATTAAAAATAGCTGCATTGTAATTTCTAAGGATTATGATTTTTGCATGTCTGCGCTTATCTTGAAAATGAAGAAAAGCCATCAAAAAAGTTTTGGATTCCGGTGTCTCTTTATCTCTGTCCATGCACCCGACAACTTGAAAGTTCCACCTGTCGGATCATTGACAAGACCAATGACCGGAAAATGCCGAAAGTACGAACGCCTTATTTTAACTGCAGCCAGATGGCTTTGATAGCATCTATCTCTAGGTGAGTATACCCTTCCTTATTTATATCCCACTTCAAGCTAAGGACCCCGTCATTGCATTCCGCAACTACACCCCGGTAGTTGTCCTCTCCTCCAATATCGATCTCAACTTCCTTCTGCATATAGTACTTTTCAATAAAAGACTGTTTCACTTCTATTCCCCCTTGTTAAGAACGGATCATTGATTAAAGTTTGCTGATGAAGCCGCTCCCTTTTAAAAGGGTATTTTATTTTACTTATACTTTATCAGCTGCATGGAGATAGGATACACCAAAGTATGATACTAAAGTTGAAATGAAAGATAAAGAAAGAAAGAAAAGTCTATAACTTAAAAACTAAAAAAAAGAAGTACATCAGCCGGGATTCGAACCCGGGTTCTAGCGTTGGCAACGCCAGGTGATGACCGCTACACTACTGATGTCCTGCGATTACTACTTATAGGTGCCCAGACCCGGATTTGAACCGGGGACAACTGCCTCTTCAGGGCAGCGCTCTCCCGAACTGAGCTACCTGGGCTTGAGTGTCCTTGCACCTAATAGATGTTTTTGCATTTATATTTTTCGAATCCTGCCTAAGGATTCTGGTGGGCCCGCTGAGATTCGAACTCAGGACCTCCGCCATGTCAAGGCGACGTCATGACCGGCTAGACCACGAGCCCATGCAATTTCTGTTTTGCCGTAAAGGACTCCTGAGAATCCCGGGCGATACGTTGCATATTACAGCAAGCATCAAGCGCCTAACAGCATCCCTCCTAATGCATTATTGTTGATAAAGGTTTTGGGTTGATGTGCCTGATACCAACCTACACACTAATGACTTAATATTCTAGAGGCTATATTAAGAGAGGTATGTGTAAACAAGGCATTATAAATACATGAAATATGTTTTTAGCCAGTTTTTTAGCTTTAAATTGCAAATAAATGGCTAAAATTAACAATTTAGATCGGATTACTAGTCAATATGACCTTCCAACATTCCAATATCCGGCAGACCATATATCCAATAGAGGACACCAGGGAATAAGGCGGGCGGCTTATCCACCGTAGAAGGTATAAGGGGTTGATGTGGCACCCGGAACGTTCCTTGAAGAACCGTCAGGATATACCATTGTCAGCATGTCCACTTTTGCTCCGAGAGCGCGTGAATCGTGCAGGTAATACTCTGAATTCTGCCTGGAAATATTGCTGACATGAACTACCGCATGGTTCCTGCCGATTTCCCTGACCTCTACCTGCTCAAAGTCGAAAAGGACATTCTCGAGCGTTGGCTGGAGATTATAACTTCCAAGGAGGAACACATAGACCCTTGAGAACATGTCAAGCTCATAATAGAAAGTCACCTGTGCATCGGTACCTTCAAACCTGATGTCCATCTGCTTCAGATGTATATACTGCCCTTCTTCATTAAGAGCATATCCTGTCACAGATAACGAAATAATTGCAACTAGCAGTATAAATAGGGACAATAGCGCCTGTTTCATGCTGTACCTGACATATCCATATCAATAAGTAGATTCTTATACGGTGCCAGCATTAATAAATGTTGGTTTAGTTTGAGGTACTGTAACTATTTAGCCTACTACAATCAGCCCAATGATGCTGATTCTATTAGAATAGAGGTATTTCGACCTAAAAGTTATTGGAACGAAAAAAGCAATCAATTGTCACAGTTATAATAAGTTTATTAAAAAATTGTCACGCATCAACTTTTTACTAAACTGGCCAATGATAACGATTTTGTCAGGCTGAATCGTTAAGAGGTACTTTGATATAATGTGATTTACAAATTACTTAAAAACCGTCAAGTATATATTTTGTACGTACTTCAGTGAACAAACTAGAAACTTGTGAGCAGACTATGGATAATGAAATAACTATTTCTGGCGATGAGAGAGGGCTCTATGGTGATACTTTTGATACTACAGACTCCATTGATGTCCCCAAGCTCCTGATCGACCAGATCATAGGACAGGAACACGCAGTAGAGGTTGTCAAAAAAGCAGCCAGCCAGAGAAGGCACGTAATGATGATCGGAAGCCCTGGTACGGGCAAGTCTCTGTTGGCTAAGGCTATGGCAGAGCTTTTGCCAAAAGAAGAGCTTCAGGATATACTCGCGTATCCTAACCCTGAAGATAATAATAATCCCAAGATCAGATTAGTTCCCGCCGGCAAAGGCAGGGAAATTGTCATGGCCCACAAAATGGAGGCACAGAAGAAAGTGCAATCCCGGAACATGCTTATGATGATACTGGTGTTTGGTATAGTCATATACTCGTTCTATGTAGGCCAGCTGCTTTGGGGTATCATTGCTGCCATACTGATATTGTTGCTTACGCGTCAACTCCTTCCAAAAGACGATATGATGATACCAAAAATGATAGTATCAAATTATCAGAAAGAGCATGCTTCTTTCATGGATGCGACAGGAACCCATGCAGGCGCTCTGCTTGGCGATGTCAGGCATGATCCTTTCCAGTCGGGAGGTCTTGAGACCCCAGCCCATGACAGGGTAGAGAGCGGAGATATCCACAAAGCCCACAAAGGTGTGCTCTTCATAGACGAGATCAACACTCTGAGCATTGAATCCCAGCAGAGCCTGCTGACTGCGCTCCAGGAGAAGGAGTACCCCATCACAGGACAGTCAGAAAGGAGCTCCGGAGCGCTTGTTAAGACAGAGCCTGTTCCCTGTGACTTCATCATGGTCGCAGCAGGTAACCTGGATGCTATGGAAAAGATGCATCCTGCTCTGAGATCCCGTATAAAAGGTTACGGCTACGAACTGTTCATGCGTGAGTCCATGGAAGATAATCCTGAGAACAGAAAGAACCTTGTAAGGTTCGTTGCACAGGAAGTCATGAGAGACGGTCGTATACCGCCCTTTGACAAGAGCGCGGTTGACGAAGTGATACGCGAAGCCCAGAGAAGGGCAGGAAGGAAAGGACACCTTACCCTGAAGTTGCGTGACCTCGGCGGACTTGTAAGGGTTGCCGGAGATATCGCACACGCCGAAGACGTGACCGTGGTCACTGCAAGGCACGTGCTTGCAGCCAAGAAAATGGCCAGATCCATAGAGCAGCAGCTTGCTGACAGTTACCTGGAGCGCAAGAAGGACTACCAGCTCTTCCAGAAGAAAGGAGGAGCTATAGGGCGGGTCAACGGACTTGCAGTCCTTGGAGGCGATTCGGGTATTGTGTTGCCCATAATAGCTGAAGTGACGCCTTCCCAGTCCAGTTCAGAAGGCCGTGTCATTGCCACAGGTATGCTTAAAGACATAGCAAAAGAAGCTGTCCAGAACGTATCCGCGGTCATCAAGAACATCACCGGGAAGAATGTCACCAATCATGACATCCACATCCAGTTCATAGGCACCTATGAAGGAGTGGAAGGCGACAGTGCTTCAATATCGATAGCAACTGCAGTCATATCTGCACTTGAAGGGATACCTATAGATCAGTCTGTTGCGATGACTGGCTCGCTTTCCGTAAGAGGAGATGTCCTTCCAATAGGCGGTGTGACATATAAGATAGAAGCAGCTGCACAGGCAGGAATTAAGAAGGTCATTATCCCCAAATCCAATGAGGATGATGTGCTTATAGAGGAAGCATATAAGGATAAGATAGAGATAGTGCCTGTAACAAACATTATCGAAGTAATTGAGCACAGCCTGATCGGTCCTGAAAAGAACCGTATCATGGAGAAGCTACAGAACATAACGAGCTTTAGATTGAATCTGGATATGCCAGACGTAGTCCCTGCGTGAACAGGGATCTTACTATTTTGGGAGTATACCATGTACAGGGTCGACTTTTTCGATGCAAAGATCATTGAGGGGACAACAACGTCGATTGTCCTCGATAACGGTAACATAAAGGAAGTGTCCGAGAATTACACAAAGGGAGCCGGTGTGCGTGCCCTGAGCGGAGGCTCATGGGGATATACTTCGGTGGATGGGGACTTTGACCTGAACAAAGCCATCGATGCAGCATCAGAACTCGCTGCCGGGATGGATGAAAGGTCACACAAGGAAAAGGTAGAGATGCTCGATATCTCAAAACCTGTTGCAAGGAATATGCCAAAGATCAAGGTTGACCCAAGGGATGTTTCCCTCGAGGAGAAGGTCAGGTTATTAAAAGAGATAGGTGCAAGGGCAAAGATCGATGGTATCTCCAGCACCAGCGCTGTTTACAGTGAGTCTTCATACAAGGTCTTGTACACAGACTCCACCGGCATCGAGGGAGAATATGAGCTCGTCCGTACTGGATTTGCTATCAGTGCTGTTGCATCCCGAGAAGGAGTGTACCAGGCAGGCAGGGAAAGCAGGTTCGGAGTTACAGGATACGAGATATTTGAAAAGCACGATGCTTTCGCACTTGCAGAGGCTGCAGCAAATACAGCACTTCAACTGCTTGATGCAAAGCCTGCAAAAGGCGGGAATCTGCCGGTCATACTTGACCCGGAGCTTGCCGGCGTATTTGCGCATGAGGCTGTTGGCCATGCATCCGAAGCCGACCTTGTGCTTGAGGGCAGCTCCATACTTGAGAACATGATCGGACAGCAGATAGCTTCCCCACTCATCAATATTATAGACGACCCCACACTGCATGAATATGGGTTTTTCCCGTTTGACGATGAGGGGACACAGTCAGGGAAGACAGTCCTTATCAGGGACGGAGTGTTCAATTCATACCTGCACTCCAGGGAAACGGCTGCAAAGCTTGGAGGACAGCCGGGTCACTGCCGGGCGCAGGGTCATGCAAAGCCCATTGTCAGGATGAGCAACACTTACATCGACAACGGCACTTCGAAATTTGAAGAAATGCTTGAAGAGATCAAGAACGGAGTATATCTCATAGGCTCCAGGGGCGGACAGGTTAACACCGGAGAAGGTGTGTTCCAGTTCAATGCAGAAAAGGGTTATCTTATTGAGAACGGACAACTCACAACCCTGATAAGGGACGTTTCACTTTCAGGCAAGACCCTGGAGATCCTGAACAATGTGAGGATGGTCGGTAATGACCTTACCCTCACCTCAGGCAGGTGTGGCAAAGGTGGACAGCTGGTGCCTGTGACAGACGGTTCACCTCACCTGATGGTCTCCGAGGCCCTGGTGGGTGGTGCCTGATGATGTATGAACTTGCAAGCAAAGGACTCAAAGCTGCAGCGGATGCAGGTGCCGATGAAGCAGAGATACTGCTTATTGAGGATCACAAGACTTCAGTGGATATCCGCAAGGGCGAGATAGAAGGCGCAAAGGAGAACATTTCCCAGGGACTGGGCATCCGTGCCATTGTCAACGGTGCTGTCGGTTTTGCAAGCACTAACATCATGAGCCACATAGAGGATGCAGCCAGGAGCGCCGTCAGGTCAGCCAGGGTCCGCGAGAGAGACCCTGACTGGATATCATTGCCTTATGCGAGTGAATATCCCAAAGTGTCCGGTACAAGGGACCCGGAACTTGAGCAAATGGAGCTCGATGCCTGCATTCTCCAGACAGTAAAAATGATAGAAGGAGCAGGGACCATCCCCGGGATCGTTGTTACCTCAGGCAGCTTTTCCCGCAGTTTTGGAAAGCGTCTGATAATGAACACGAACGGAGTTGAAGTGGAGGAGAACTCCACAGGTATCTCTGGCTTTGCTGATGTCATTACAACAAAAGGAGAGGCATCTACTGCCTACGATTTTGCAATATCCCGGAAGAACGATCTCGATTTCACGGCAATTGGCAGGACTGCAGCAGAACTTGCCTGCAGGTCACAACAGGGAATATCCATCGAGCCGCAAAGAACAGATGTTATCCTGCACCCTTTCGCATTTGCGGACCTGCTGGGAAGTGCATTCATACCATCCATAGATGCTGACAATGTCCAGAAAGAACGCTCCCACCTGAGAGGAAAGATCGGAGAACAGATAGCCACTGAAAGGCTTTCTATAACCGATGATGGAATACTGGACGGAGGTATCGAGACCGGCAGGTCCGATGATGAAGGAGTTCCCTCACAAAGGACAAAAGTTGTAGAAAATGGAATTTTCAGATCCTACCTGTATGATACGTACACAGCAGGCAAGGACAATGTCAAAAGCACTGGAAATGCTTCAAGAGGCTCATATTTCTCAACGCCTTCTGTAGGCCCCAGGAATTTCATCATTGATCATCCGG
The DNA here is from genome assembly GCF_030682845.1 of Methanolobus sp. Taxonomy (GTDB): domain Archaea; phylum Halobacteriota; class Methanosarcinia; order Methanosarcinales; family Methanosarcinaceae; genus Methanolobus. Next base: position 8,901 of record NZ_JAUXNK010000043.1, read on the forward strand.
GCCTTGATATAATAGCCGATACCGATAAAGGTGTCTACGTGAATACGGTCATTGGCGCCCACACTGCTAATTCAATATCAGGGGACTTTTCCGTGGAGGCAAGGAATGCCTTTACTATAAAGGACGGGCAGATCGACAAACCAGTGAGATCCCTGATGATATCAGGCAATATATTCGAGATGCTCACAAAGATCAATGGTGCAGGTACGGATATACGTAAAGTGGGAGGGATTGTCACCCCATCGATCAGGATCCCTGAAATGAGCGTTGTAGGATGAGCCCAATTGAAAACCACGCATTAATCTTGTTATCGCATTGTTGGTCATAGTGTGATAGCAAGATTGCCTTGAACTATCAAATATTAATGGGCATGTATCTTACATTCCCCATAATTACCGATATTTCTTCACAGCCTTACTCCGGTAGCTGAACAGAAGCGATAAGAATATATAGTGATACAGCTCACAGTTTCATAATTTTATGAATTGAATTAGTGTCTTAATATTCACAGATATTCGGCTAATAAGACAAGGACCGTGCAACCATATGACCACTTTACGCAGAAAAACCATTGCAATGCTTGGTGCCACACTTGCCGGGTTGGTCATTTTACTTTTCCTGGGTTCCCAGGTGATCCTGATCAATAGTTTCGATCATCTTGAGAGAGAAGAGCTGAAGGAGGATATGCAGAATGCAAGGAACTCCCTGTACTGGGACATGAAGGACCTCGAGAAGAAAACGGCAGACTGGTCCGTATGGGATGAGACTTACTACTTCGTTCGTGATAATAACAGCAACTACATCAACATCTATCTCGTAGATGAGACATTTATCAACCAGAGAATAAGCTTTGTACTGTTCTATAACGAGTCAGGTGCACTGGTATATTCAAAGGGCATGGACCTGTCGAATATGACACAGGTGCCACCACCACTAATCCTTATCGATCACCTTGAAGAGAACAGATATTTACTGGAACATGATACAAGGGACAGCAGAAAAACAGGAATGCTATATCTGGCAGATGTGCCTATTGTTATCACTTCCCAGCCTATACTGTTAAGCGATGAGGATACCCCCATCGGAGGGGTTATCCTGATGGGACGTTTCCTGGACCAGGCAGAACAGGATTTGCTTTCTGACAAGACAAACCTTTCACTTGAAGTGCTATTAGCGCAGGAAACTGAGGAGGTAAGAGATAATACAGGAATCAGGCTTAGTTCAGGAGAGGAGATATATTTAAGCCTGGTGAACAGAAGCATAATCACCGGGAGCATCTTACTCAATGATATCTATGGACAGCCTGCTCTCGCACTGGATGTAAGCAGCCATCGCACCATTCACCTTCAGGGCAGAGCCACCATGATATACTTTTTAATGATTCTGCTGCTTGTAGCCGGTGTTTTCGGATCTGTGACCCTGTACCTGCTTGATAATTCGTTCTTTTCGCGCCTGAACGATTTGAACACGGACATAAAGAATATAGGGGAAAGCCAGGACCTTTCAAGACGTATCTATGAAGAAGGCAATGATGAGATATCCAACCTCAGCAAATCGATGAACCTGCTGCTTGAATCACTTGAGCAGTCCGGACACCTTGTCCTGAAAAAGGATGCAACTATAAAAGCAATCATCCAGGCTATGCCCGACATGGTATTCCAGATAAGAAGAGACGGGACAATATGCAATTATAAACTCTCCACTGGTGAATGCCTTTACGAATCCCCTGACCGGCTCCCGGACATAAGGATAGCTGATGTATTGCCGGAAGACATTGCAATGAAAGAGCTAATTGTCATCGGAGAAGTGCTAAAGACAGGAAAAATGCAGACCATGCAGTACCAGTTGCCGGTAAAAGGAGAGATGAGGGATTTTGAGGCACGCATAGTTGTGAGCGGAGAGGACGAGGTTATGTCCGTGGTAAAAGATATCACAGATATAAAAAAGGCAGAAGAAGCACACAAAAAGGACATACTTCTAAGGGAGATACACCACAGGGTAAAAAATAATCTCCAGGTCATCTCAAGTCTTCTTAACCTCCAGTCCGGAAAATTCAGGGATAAGGAGGTCATTGAAGCATTCAAAGAAAGCCAGCATCGTGCAAGATCCATGGCCATGGCTCATGAAAGGCTCTGCCGGTCGCAGGATATAGAGAAAGTCCACATGGAGGATTACATAAAGAGCCTCTCAGAATATCTTGTCAGTTCTTATGGCTTTTCCCGGGATGAAGTCCAAATCAATTTAAATATTAAAAACGTAATATTTGGAATAGACACCTCTATTCCCCTTGGCCTGATAATCAATGAAATGGTATCAAATTCCCTGAAACACGCTTTCCATAAAGCTCCCGGAAAAATATCCATAGAGATATACCCGGAGGAAGATGATTTCATCATGAATATCAGCGATGATGGAACAGGGTTTCCTGAAAATATAGATTTCAGGAACACGGATTCGCTTGGCATGCAACTGGTGAACTCGCTTGTGGAGCAGATAGATGGAAAGATCGAGCTCTATAGGAACAAAGGCACAGAATTCAGAATAACTTTCAAGGAACTCTCCTATGTAAGAAGGGACTGTTGATGGTGAATGAAAAAATACTGGTCGTCGAAGATGAGAAGATAGTTGCCCTGGATATCAAGCATAGCCTGGAAAGTTTCGGGTATATAGTACCCTGCATGGTATCAACCGGAGAGGATGCTATAAAGATGGCCAAGAAACACAACCCTGATCTTGTATTGATGGATATTGTGCTCAGAGGGGACATTGACGGTATTGAGGCTGCTTCGGTCATACACACCAACTATAAGATCCCAGTGGTCTACCTTACTGCATATTCCGATGAAAGGACGTTGCACAGAGCGAAAATGACAGAGCCCTTCGGACATATACTCAAGCCTTTTGATAACAGGGAACTTAGAACTAACATAGAGATCGCCCTGCATAAGAAAGCACTGGAGAAGGAAAAATTATTTCAGAACGACAGCTGGGTCACTTCATTGCTTGATAATGTAGGAGATGCCATCATTTCAACGGATGCTTTGGGAAGGGTCAAGCACATAAACCTGTTGGCACAGGCATTGACAGGGTACAGGCTGGAAGATGCATTAGGAGAACCAATTGACCGCATTCTTCGGGTAATATGCGAAACCACAGGAAAAACTGTGTTGAACCCCACAGAGAAAGTCCTGAAAGAAGGGACATTTTATGGCCTTTGTGAAGGAACCGTGCTTGTTTCCAGAGAGAACAACCATATACCTGTCGATGTCATCGGCTCACCCATCAAGAACAGCAATAACGAGACAATCGGAGCTGTCATTGTCTTTTGTGATATTACGGAAAGAAGGCATCTTGAAAAGTCTTTTTTAAATTATATGTTGAATACCGAGAGCAAACCGACAGTCAACCATTAGTCTTCCCGGGCTCTTTCACCTTTGCAAGTATCATGAAAAAGGATAGAAGGATGAGCGCTCCGCACAGATAGAAAGGCGTCCGGAATGAAACATAGCCTGCAAGCAGTCCACCCATTATCGGCCCCAGAGCCATGCCACCGGCCTGCGCTGCAGTTATGATACTGACCCTTGAACTTACTGCATTACCACCAGTCAGTTCTACAGCGAGTGCCATGACAGGAGTCTCAACCGCAGCCATGGAAATGCCCTGCAAAGCACGCAGGATTATAAGTTCTGTTATACTGCCTGCATAGCCAAGCCCTATGACTATGGGAACGTTAAGCAACAGACCGTATGCAACCATCTTTTTCCTTCCCACCCGGTCTGAGATCATACCCATCGGTGTCTGAAAAAGCACCCTTACCAGGACATAGGCAGAGACCGCCATACTGAGTGACAGTTCGCTTGCATTGAACCGGGTCCTGTATTCCGGAAGGAATGCAAATATTATCATGATACCGACCATCATCATGAACATGGCAACCGCAAGCACAATGAACTGTGGGTCTTTAGCGTATGATACACCTCCTGATGTTTTATCCTGTATGTCGCCATGCGTTTCTCTCACAAAGAAAAATACGAGCGAGGTGCTCAGAATACCCAGAAGCGCACATACATAGAAGGCTGCCTCATACCCGTAGTAATTTACTACAGCACCTCCGACGATAGGACCGCTGCCAAAACCCAACCCCCTCAGTGACGAATATATCCCTATGGCTTTTCCCCTTGTCCTGCTTGTGGAAAAGTGCGTCACCATCGCCACAATAGCAGGGACTGCCACACCCACGGTTATCCCCTGGACAAAGCGGAAAAGGACCACATATTCGAACTGCCTGGTATTTGCATATATGAAAGAAAGAATAGTGAAACCCACCATTCCAGCAAGGATGAAGGACTTCCTGCGATCCATCCTGTCGGAAAGGTTTCCCATAATAGGCTGAGATATCGTATTGGAGATGCCAAATGCTGTTGCTACCAGGCCTGCCTTCACTACAATAGGCGTGGATGCAAAAAGTGTGCTATGGAGATCTACTATATACAGCGGGATCATAAAAGCAAGCATCCCGGTACCCATGTCCTTGAAAAGTTTAGAAAGAGAAAGGATGTAAAGCTGAGAGTCAAGATTCCCTGAAGAGGGACTGCTCATTTTTTTAGATTCTGCAGGCAATCTTTGCATTTTTTGGTATCCTGTGGCTGACCTGTTATTCCCGGAGGGGATGCACAGTTTCCCGGATCATCCTAATCCTCTTTACTATCCTGTCCCTGTACCGGATGGCAATGCCACAACTTATAACTGCAAGCACCAACCCTCCGAAGAAATCAGTTATCCAGTGTATACCCAGGTAGAATATAGTGAACTGGATGGAGAGAGTAAGCAGGACAGCTACGACCTTATATTTCATGAGGTTGGTCCTCAGCACAATGAGCAACATTGCTATAATAGAGAGCGCAGCGTGCAGGCTGGGAAAACAGTTATCGAAATAGGGGTCAACGCTCCTTAAGCCATCCAGTATGACGGGGCTTAGCTGATATAACAGGGGAACCACATTTGGAAGTGTATAGCCCGTGATACTCACCGGGGCTAAAACCTGGAAAGGAAAAGCGATAAGATAGGCTATTGCGACTGCAATGGCATATTCCTGCAGGACCGAGATCTTGCCGGTACATATGAGCGCAACAAAAGTGAATATGAGAAGGAACGAGAAGCCGAACAGGTAGATGAACGCACTGAGATATGTCAATGCGGGACTTGCAATTGTCTGGAATAGACTGACAGTGCTCCCTTCTAAGAGTAATATTCTATGTGCGATTGTATATGTTGGCGTTATATCCAGTGCAGCCGTAATAGTTTCCTGTGATTTGGCAAGTATGTACACGACAGATACCAATAAAATATAAGGAAGCACCTCGTATGCAATTCTAAGCGATGCTAAGTGATCATGTTTTTTGCCGTTGGATATCATGTACTCTTTAGGCAGCAGAGTATAATAAGCTATCAAGGTCAATAGAACGACTACAGGAGCCATTACAGTCATCAGGGCAATCGCTGTCAGTATATCCACTCCTCAATGGTGTTTTTGAACCTGATATTTTAAACCTGATATTTGTTCGCCCTGAAAGAAAATAATCGTTGTGCCTGAGGCAGGCACTAAGTGAGGGAGAGCATTATTCCACAATGACCATCCCACTGCCGGTCCAGGGATGTGAGAGCAGGTAATAATTGTAGGTTCCAGGGGCATTGAAAGTGACATCATAACTGCCACCCCTCCTGAGAGCAGGCGACTGGAATGAACTACCACTTATGACTAATGCGGCAGTGTCATTGCTTATCCATCTCACAGTATCGCCTTCCTTTATTGTGACTGCATCAGGATCGAAAGAGAAATTATCAATGTAAACTACCGTTACACCGGGCTCTACATCACCTGCAGAAGTATCCCTGTCATACACATTCTCCAGGCAGCCTGCAAGAATCAGGAAGCTGGAGAGCAGGATAAATGTGATCAATTTTGTATTCATTTGCCACCTACTTCTGCACTACCAGGGTTAATTCCCCTTTCCCTCTGCAGGCGGTACATTTCCTCAAGCCTGCCAATGGTCTCAACATCTTCTAGCGATTTGTCATCCCTCACGCTCACGAGCCGGGGAAACCTGAGAGCATAGCCGGACTCATAATTGGTGCTCTTCTGTATCTCTTCGAATGCAACCTCGAAGATAACCTGGGGTTTGAGCTCTATCTTTGTACCGGATTGCATAACTATCAGGTCCGAGAAGATTGCTGTCAGTTCAGACAGTTGCTCGTCGGAAAAACCTGTAGCTACTTTTCCGACAGGCAGGAAACGTCCTGTCTTGGGGTCATGACATGCAAGGGCATACGAACCCATGAAACTGGTACGTCTGCCATAGCCCCATTCGGCGCCTATCACGGCAAGGTCGAGTGTTTCCATGACAGGCTTCTTTTTAAGCCAGTTCTTCCCGCGTTTTCCAGGTGAATATGGGGACTGGGGGTTCTTGATCATGATGCCTTCATGACCTGCCCTGAGAGCCTCTGTGTAAATGACATTGATCTCTTCGGGGTCGCTGGTTACAACCTGCCTGTCCACGCGGATGGAGTCACCATTCTCAACGCAGCCCTCAAGCATTTCCCTTCTTTTTACCAGGGGAGCATCTATAAGGCCCTTTCCATTAAGATACATTATATCAAAGATATTAATCGACAGCGGAATCTCCTTTGCAGTAGAATCTACTTCGTGCTTGCGCCTCAGGCGTCTCAGTATGTCCTGGAAGGCCCTTGGACGGCCCCTCTCATCCATTGCGACAGCTTCACCGTCAAGTATGGCTGAATCCGCGTGAACATATTTCCTTATAGACGCAGTAATATCAGGCAAAGAGCCGCTTATGTCCTCAAGCTTGCGGGAGTATAATGACACCCGTTCTCCATCTTTATGGATCTGCACCCTTGCACCGTCAAACTTCCACTCGATAGCTGCCTCGCCAATATCCGCTATAGCTGATTCGATAGTGGGAGCTATCTGCGCAAGCATCATTCTTATTGGGCGGTTCAACTGCAGGCCAAGCCCTTCCACTGACTCTGCTCCACCTTCCCTTGCAGTGATTGACACAAGGCCCATGTCATTGGTAAGCATGAAAGCCCGCTCTACAGTAGCCACAGGAACATTGAACGCAGATGCTATGGCATCACGCACGATTCCCTCACCGACGCCTATTCTCAGGTCCTCTACGGCGAGTCTGGCTATATAACCAACCTCATCAGGGGTTGCGCAGTTAAAAAGGTACTGAAGATTCTTTATCTTGGAAGTCTGGGAACCTTTGCCTGATGACCTTGAGATGGCCTGGAAACGTTCGAACACTTCATGTATGGAGATATCTGGCGCTTCCTCCATGAATGAGGAAAATGTCGCCTGACCCTTTGACCTTTTGGCGAGTGCCTTTACAGCAGTCTCGCCTATGTCGCCTGTGTCCCTTATGAGGCCTTCTATATCATTCACGGAGAGCCCGGAGGACTTTGCAAGAGCAGCATAGAGGATGCCCGCTCCCACCCCCACTTCCTGAGAGCTCCAGGCAGGGAATACTTCACCCATGACAAAATGAGTGACAATGGGGAGTTCTTCCGGGCTTACTCTTTTTAGCAGCTCTGCAACCTGGGAAGTCATCTCCAAGGATCCCGGGGTCGCCTCTATCATCCTGCAGGCCTGTGAAAATTCCCTGAAACTTGTCATGTTTATCGTAAAATGTGATATTTATATGAAGGTTATATCTTGTATATGCCGATAATATCACTCAGGATGGCACTTGCTGTTTCTATTGAGCCGGCACCTCTTCCTGTGATGGTGATTGGGCCTGCGAGGTCGGTCTGTACTGAGAAAACATTAAGCGTACCGCCTACGGCAAGAGGATGACTCAGAGGCACCAGCTTTGGTGCAACATTGATCCTGCTGTCGTTCACCTCACCTATCAGCTTGATGGCAAAACCATCAGCATTTGCAAGAGAAAGCGCTTCAGGAGTTATCCTTGTGATGCCTGTTACTGTCACATCCTTATAAGAGGCATTCATGCCGAAAATGGAATTGGCGACGATTACAAGCTTGGATGCCGTGTCGATTCCCTCAACATCGTAGGAGGGATCCTTTTCGGCTATCCCAAGTTCCTGGGCTTCTGCAAGCATCTGCTCGTAGGGGGCCTGCTCTTCCATCATGCGACTGAGGATATAGTTGCAAGTGCCATTGAAAATGCCTTCCATGCTGATGATCCTGTTACCTGCAAGGACATCACATGCAAGGTTGATGACTGGCATAGCACCACCTACTGTAGCTTCGAACCTGCAATTGGAACCGGATTTTTTCGCGGCTTCCATCACGTCTCCGTATTTTAGTGCAAGAGGGCCTTTGTTGGATGTCACCACGTCCATGCCCCTCTCAAAAGCGGTCATCATATTGACGAGACCCACGCCTCCGGTCTCGATATTAGTAGGAGTGGTCTCTATTACCAGCTCGTGATCCACAGTCCTGATGATCTCCGTACCCGAAACGGTTTCACTTCCCACGGTGCCAGTGTCCTTTTTCCTGGAAATGGCGGACGCGAGGTCCACACCATGGGGATCGATCACTGAAGTTCTTGAATCCGCTATCGCAACAACCTTCATATCTATGCCAATGCTGCGCAAGTATTCACTCTTCCCCAGAAGCACCTTCGCCACACCCTGACCTACAGCCCCAAAACCTATAATTGATGCACGTATCGTTTTCATTACATCTCCCTCAGTTAACACCTATAGGCTCTATGACCAGCAGGTCTTTCTCCCTGGCAATCGATTTCAGCAGTTCTATCGCAGCACTCATATGCTGCTTACTCACAGCATCTATTTTAAGGGAAGCGGATGATGGCCTGTTAACCCGGGGCATTGCCAGGTTAAGGTCCACAATCTCAGCATATCCCGTATTGTCGATCTTATCAATGGTATCCTTGATGTCAGTGTGGACTATATGACCAATAAGTATCACAGCTCCATGCTCAAGATACCTCTTCTCATCAACGCTAACTACACTGATCCCGCTTTCCTCAAGGAGGGAGATGATGTTATCAAGATGATCGGACTTTATCTCAAACACCAGATGCACCGGGATCTTGCCACGGGGTGTCTTCTTCTCATGATGGTGCACAACAGATATCAGATTGCCCTTAAATTCAGAAACAGGCTTCAGTGCAAGGACTAACTGCCCCGGGATGTCTTTCAGTTCAAGGTCCATAGAAACTCGCATTTATACCTCGTAAGAGTCGATAAAATACTCTAAATGATTTCTGTATCCATAGGTCTCAAATACAGTTATATATTTTGGTTTGGTCCTTCAGACCGGGTTCTTTCAGCCTCATCTCGTTGGGAATGCACAAGAACTACAACATTTCCCCTGCCTTTTTTGAATTTCCGGACAATGCCGCGGTCCTCAAGGTCGGATACCAAGAGGCTGACCTTTGCTTCCGAGTGTCTCAGTGATCCCCTGAGATCCTTCTGAGTAATGCGGCCGCCGTTGCGTGAGATAATGCCTACCATCTCCCGCAGGTCATCGGGCAGGGCAGCATACTCGTCACTCACATCGAGTGGTGCCTCATCAGCGGGCAGGAATTCTTCTTCCCGGCCTAAGTTGACTTTGCGTCTTGCTGCCAGCAGGTGTGCACCAGCAACAAGTGCCAGAGCCGTCAGTATGATCATGGACAGAGTGCCGTAGGAGAATGAGCTTTTGCCTGTTTCTATGTCCTCTGCAAGGTCGGCAAGCTCGCTAAGTTCGGTAAACTCGATCTCACCCATGCCCGGATCATAGAAAGTCGGGAGGAAGATAATATCCATAACATAGTCACCGGAACCCTTTATTGTGATCTCCTCCTGAGTACTGTACACAAGGACGTTATTGCGGTAATAGCTTGCAGAGATCACATAGTTGCCTGGGGCTAGGTTGAAGGAATAGAGTCCATACCTTGCAAGCATTGACTGGGAGGGTGTTGAATTTACTTCTACTATCACGTTCTCAAGAGGCTCGAAGGTTCCCCATTCATAGATGACCCCGTGGACTGTTGCCATGTCGGCTCCTTGCGCAAGAGGGACAATGACCATGAAAAGTAATAAGAAAAAAGTACAGAGAATGTTTTTGGCTGGCACAATTTGTATAATTAGGAAGTACTTGCATTTAACGCTTTCTTAAAAGAAATCTGAAGAGACATAAAGCTTTATCAAGCAAATAAAGTGAGAATAATGTCTATAAACAGGATATGTCCCTAAGAAAGACAGCATAAAGTAAAGTAAGTATATATGCTCTCCTGAGAATCCGGAAATTACGTGAGAAACAGGCAACAACTGCTTTTCAAACGAAGATCATCAGAGAATATACGGGAGAACAGAGGCAAAACAATGAAAACAACACTAAAATTATTCGCATACTTTGCAATGACACTCATGGTGGTAAGCATCTTATCCACAGGTGCTCTTGCTGCATCGGACAACGCATTGAAGAACGGTGTTCAGATTAAAGACCGTGACCGCGACATGGTCAATGCCAACGAGAACGCCTTGCGCAAACAGACAGAGAGCCTTAACAACACGACCCTCATGAACAGGGTGAACGAGAAGAAGAATGTAAAAGCCGGTTATCTTGATGCCAGAGACAACTTCGTAAAGCTGAAGAACAGCGACAAGAACCTTGCGTCACAAGAAGCCATTGAGGCTACAAAAGAATACCTGAACAGCACTATTGACTATATGATCAGCTCTCTTGATGATGAGGCATACATCGCACAGCTGGAACTTGTAAAAGAGGATGTGGCTGCAGCAACCAGCAGGAAGGAGCTTTCTGAGTCCGCCCGGGATATAAGGGATATATGGAAGGATGCAAACAGACAGAAGACTGTATCAGCATCAAGATCCATGGATAAGAAACTAAATGCTGTCATAAAGACATCCGATAACATGGCACTGCGTATGGAGAAGGAGATTGCACGCCTGGAAAGCAAAGGTGAGGATGTGACTGAGCTCAGGTCAATGCTTGAGGATTACAGGACACTGATATCTGAAGCAAAAGCATATCAACTCCAGGCAGCAAACGCCACTGATGCAGATGAGAGGGCCAATCTTGTAAGGAACATGAACATGGCAGGCCAGAAGATAAAGGAAGCAAACGTCCTTCTGAGAGATATGCTCAAAAACCTGAAGCATCACCGTGAAGGACTGATAGTGCTTGGAGGGAACGGCACCCTTACAGCCGAAGGTAACGGGACAGCAGTCCTCTCAGGAGATATCACAATCAGCTTTAGTGCAACTGATGCAAAGCTCGTGATCAAGGACATGGCCGGGGATGCAGTCATCAACACAAGTGACGCATCTTATGAGTCATCAAATATCGATGCCGGGAACAGTAGCAGCAACAACCGGGCATTTGTCTTCCACAACCTTACAGGAACAGTCACGATAGAAGGCAGCCGCCTTACAGTGATGATCCAATCAGAGGATATGTCACTCTCTGTTGACGGAGAAGGCACAGCAATGCTCTCAGGCAATGGCTCCTATGAGTTCAACAGTGTCACTAAGGAATGGGCAAAGTGTGATGATGCACAGGAAGAAGCTGATGAAAGCTCAGAAGAATCTGAAGAGAATGAGGACGATGATAACTCTGAGAATGAATCAGAGAACAATTCCGGCAACCTGACTGGCATCTGAAAGGCAGGCATTAATCTAATAATAGGTAAGAACAATTAAAAGATAAATATATTCGTAAGGGGATGAAGATTAATGCTAAAACAAAAGATTATCCTGATAATAGGGGTAATGGTATTGGGCTTAATAGTATCAGGCTGCACTGACAACAAGTTCCAGGGAGATGCTGCCCTCTCCGATGATACAAGTGGGGAGGATCTATCCGAAGCAGATGCATTACTCAGAGACGAACAGATCGGTATCACCGACCCTGAGATAATGCAACTTGAAGCCGAGATGGCAGAACTTGAAGCGCTTATTGAAGGAATGGATACTGGAGAGAACATCTCAGTCGAAGAGATATGAGTACGGCACTCATATCTCATTCTCACTCTTTTTTCCAGCTGCAGGTTGTAAGTGATATTTGCAGGGTCTGAAAATATGATTACCTGTAGAACCACCCTATCAAAACTAATATATAGATGTACAAACAATTATATATCGATTATGAGAACATATGAGAACATCTCTACGAGGTAAAAAATGGGGAATATGCTTAAGACAACATTACTGCTGGCCACACTAACAGGTCTTCTGGTCATCGTAGGCCAGATGGTTGGCGGGACTTCGGGAATGATAATTGCCTTCATATTTGCAGTTATCATGAACTTTGGTACTTACTGGTACAGCGATAAGATAGTCCTGAAAATGTACCGCGCACAGGAAGTGACAGCTGCAGATTATCCGGAGTTATACGGAATTGTACAGAAGCTTACACTGCGCGCAAACCTTCCCATGCCTAAGGTTTATATTGTCAATACATCAATGCCTAATGCATTTGCAACCGGAAGGAATCCGCAGCATGCAGCAGTCGCTGCAACCACAGGAATACTCAGCCTGCTGAATGCAGAAGAACTGGAAGGTGTGCTTGCACACGAACTTGCACACGTAAAGAACCGTGACACGTTGATCAGTGCAGTTGCGGCAACTATCGCCGGTGTTATCACAATGCTAGCCACATGGGCCCAGTGGGCAGCTATTTTCGGAGGCATCGGAGGAAGGGACAATCAAGGCAGCGGCAATATAATAGGTTTCATCGCACTGGCGATCGTAGCACCCATTGCAGCTACAATAATCCAGTTAGCCATCTCCCGTTCCAGGGAATTTGCTGCCGATGCCGAGGGAGCACGCATCTCGCAGAAGCCATGGGCACTTGCAAATGCACTGGAGAAACTCGAATATGGGTCTACCCACTACAGAGAACGAAGAGGGGATGTGCATGCATCAGAAAGCACAGCACACATGTTCATAGTGAACCCCTTAAAGGGAAACACACTCATGAACCTGTTCAGGACACACCCTGTCACTGAGGAGCGCATTAAGCGCCTCCGTGCAATGTGATGTAAACATCCGGTATCGGATCAGAAACTAAAGAGGCTCACCTGACCGGGCTCGATCAGGTGAATCACCTCTATATCATTTTCTTCCATTTTTATAGAGAGATAATGCCTGTGGCATCCCTTAGGACTTTTTTCTGCGCACATAAGCACCACTTTTCCACCTGCTTCATGAATTCGGACAATATACGCCAGAAGTTTTGCAAAACTGTTCCTGAACTCATCAGTCTCCATGTATTCGAGATAGGTGGAATCACGCATGCCTCCAACCCCTTCACAGTGGATATAGAGTATATTGTGAAGAGGAAGAGATTTTTCCAATGATTCCTTGTTGAAATCATCAAATGTTGACTGAGGATACCTCCTGATATCCACAAGATTGCTTATCCTGTTCTCTGCAAGCATCCGCACAAAGTCATTAAAGGACCTATTACCATATCCTATGCTATAACATTGAGTTTTTCGCACCATCAAAGGATAATAGTTCTTTATCTAATTGAAGACATCGAAAGAGAAAGCATTGCCATTAATAGCATATGTTGCCATCAGTGGCCATTATTGTCATCATATGCTTACAACAATCGCTTTTGCCATCGATTCACTCATCATGGTTCTGACCCACAAAGGTAAACGTAAAAGTGCTTCTTTTCCCGTCCCCACTTTCAACCCATATCTTTCCATCATGCATTCGCTTTCAATACACTTCATTAATCCGTACTGTCCTTTTCCATAATAACTTTGTTCTGAAGGAGCATTATTCAAAGGAATCTAGGGAATGTAAAAGTTATTTAATATCCACACTCGGTCCCTACAGATATGTATATATATCATTATTTCATGCTTGAGAGCAAAAATTATACAAGCGTCGCTGTTTATGAAAATGTACCGGAATAAAACTAACTGATAACTTTTCGGTACAAGAGGATAAAATGAAAGTATCTGCCGGCATCTCTAAAATTAATGGTGAAGTATTTGCACCGTCTTCAAAAAGCTATACACACAGGGCCATCACTATTGCCTCGCTCTCACAGGAGTGTATTGTCAACAGGCCACTCCTGTCAGCCGATACCTTGGCAACAGTAAGAGCCTGCGAAGCCTTCGGTGCACGTATTGACAGGCTGGATGACAGGCTGGTAGTCCACGGATTCGGGGGAAAGCCAAATTTGCCGGATAATGTTATCGATGTTGCGAATTCCGGCACTACTTTGAGATTCATGATAGCCATTTCTGCCCTGCTGAAAGGCACGACTGTACTGACAGGGGACAGCTCCATCAGGACGCGTCCCAACAAACCCCTCCTTGAAGTTCTGAATGATCTGGGAGTAGAGGCATTTTCCACCCGTGAAAACGGATGTGCGCCAATCGTGGTAAAAGGCGGGCTCAAAGGTGGCACTGCTACTATTGATGGCTCTATCAGCTCCCAGTTCATTTCTGCTTTGCTCATAGCTTGCCCCCTCACAGTCAATGACACTGTAATTTCCATAAAAGGCACTCTTAAGTCCAGGCCCTATGTGGATGTCACGATCGAGCTTCTCAGACAGGCAGGTGTGGAAATAATCGTGGAAGAGAATGGTAACACCAGTTTCATCATACCTGCGAACCAGACATATAAACTTCAGGAATACACGGTGCCAGGAGATTTCTCATCAGCTTCCTATCTGCTCGCGGCTGCAGCCATCACAAGGTCCTCTGTTGTGGTCAAGAACCTCTTTCCCTCAAAACAGGGTGACGTTGAGATCATCGATGTGCTCAGACGCATGGGTGCCGACATATCATGGAACATGGAAGAAGGCATCGTGAGCGTGGCAGGGAACAGGAAACTCAAAGGCACCACATTTGATGTCGGAGCCACTCCTGATCTTGTACCCACTATTGCGGTGCTGGCCTCATGCGCAGAGGGTGTCACTGTGATAGGTAATGCAGAGCATGTCCGCTACAAGGAAACCGACAGGCTGCATGCTATGGCAGTCGAACTGACAAAGATGGGGATCAATATAATAGAGGAAAGGGACAGCCTCACGATTACCGGAGGAGAACTACATGGTGCCGATGTACACGGCTGGCATGATCACAGGATAGTGATGTCACTCACAATTGCCGGCATGGTGGCAGGGAACACTACCGTCGACACGGTCGAATCCGTTGACATATCTTACCCAGGGTTCTTTGAGGATATGAAATCCCTCGGAGCAGACCTGAAAATATCATGAAATCCCAAGGATAATTAGAAAACAAAAATTGAAGGGAACTATCCCTTCATTCATTTCCCGGAATAAGAGAACTCTGAAGCCTTGCGGGAGCTTAGGGCTTTCTTTCTCATGTAATCAGGCACAACATCCTTCTCGATTACTGCCCTTGATGTACCTATACCCACCACAATGACCTTGGTCTCGACAGGCTCTTCCCCTTCCCTGATTGAAAGTTCTTTTCTTGTGACTTCTATCTCCACCTCGCTGGGAGAATACCCTGCTGCCTGCATGTAGTCCATTACAAGTTTCTTTGCGGTGAGAATTGCGTATTCAATGGCTTCCAGATGCTCGGGGAATATATACCTGCCGTCGGGGGCGAACACAAAGTATTTCAGGACCACCTTTGCATTCTTCAGTTCCTCAAGAGTTACATCCTCACCGGTTATGGGAGCAAAGTCCCTCTTAACAAGTATCTCCACACGCTTGATACCTTTACCTACAAGGGCGCCTACTGCATTGCCCACACTTGAATGTTCGGGGACCACTATTTGCGCATCTATGAGCTTTCCCATCTCTTCCTTAAAGGCACCTACAGGACCGCCCAGCAGTACGACAGGAGTTTCAATCTTGAATCGGGTGAAGTTCTCACCGGAGAGGATCCTGTCAACAACAGATTCAGGGATGCCTTCCACCAGGTATGAGATAAGGTCGTGAGCCATATTCCTTGCAACCTTACGTCTTACCTCGGAGCAGAACTCTTCTTTTGTCATTTTTACAAACTTTGAAAGCCTTTCAGCGCCTATGATCGATGCTTCAGCATCCCACAGACTGAATTCACCAAGCACATGCAGTGCATCAGTGGGTGTGAATGCGATTGCCTGGACAAGACGTTTCTGGATAAGGCTGTCCAGTGACCTGACACCAGGCTGCTTCTTAAGCCGGAGGAACAGTTCATGATATGATACCGGTACGCTCTGTATGGCATCATATATCTCTTCCTCGAACTTGTTAAGCTCCAGAGGCTTTGTAGCTGTCCTTACAAAGAATTTGGTAGGCTGGACATTCTCGCAGAACAGCTTTCTGGAAGGTGACTTGCACTCCTGCAGCTTGGCCATGAAACCCGGATACTCGACTGCGGCACGACATAGCGGAATAACTCTCCGCGGGCCTATGAACATCCGCTCATCGTGTACCCATACATGGCTGTCGCCGCCTGTTGCGGAAGTTTCCATCCGGATGGCTTTTACCATGGTCTTCCAGCCTCCGACAACAGCTCCCTGGTCACTGAGCTCCGGGATACCGTTCCTGATAAGTGCGACGTCAGTGCTTGTGCCTCCAACATCCACCATCGCGCATGTATCATATCCTGTAAGGTATGCCGCACCTACAAGACTGGCAGCGGGACCTGAGAAAATAGATTCTATGGGTCTCTCAAGTGCCTCTTCCATGCCGACCACCGAACCGTCACATTTGAGCATTAGAAGATTGGCATCAATGCCCCTTGAACTGATATCCTGCATAATGGACTGGATGAACTTATGAGTGATAGGAAGCAGCTGGGCGTTCAGGTAGGCAGTTATGGAACGGTCATAAGCTCCAACTTCCTGAGAGAGTTCGTGCCCGCACACTACAGGCAGCCCTGTAAGCTCCCTGATAATTTGTTTCACCCTGAGTTCATGCTCAGAGTTCCTGTTGCTGAAGAAGGAAGATACTGCAAATGCAGCAACATTGTCCTTTATTTCCATCGCAAACCTTGTGACCCCCTCCTCATCCAGAGGTGTAGCCTCCTCTCCATTACTGGTGTGTCCTCCGCTAAGCTGCACATAGTACTTTGCAGGAAAACCCTCCTTAGGAATCACATAATCCCCTACCAGTATCACACCTACAGGAAAACCTGTATCCTCAAGTATGGTGTTTGTGGACAGGGTCGTTGAAACTGAGACAAGTTTCACATCTTTCACATAATCAGGTGTCAGCTCATCAATGACTTTTTTAATGCCGCTTATAGGGTCAGGATATGTGGTGAGTACCTTGGCAGACTCTACTATCACACCATCTGAGTCACGAACTATAACAGCATCCGTAAACGTTCCACCTGCATCTATTCCCAGACTGTATTGCATGTTGCGCACTCCTTCAAAAATGGATATGGTAAGTTACATTCAGAAAGTATGTCAAAAACAAGGGTTTTGCAATATTTAAGCATTACCAATAACAATGGATAAGGAAGAATGTATCAGAAATCCGCGTTCATCAGTTGTCATTTCAGGTACGGATTAACAAAGATTCACACAGATGAGATCTGCATTCATGGATATTATTATCCGAAGACTGTCAAAACATGAAGCACAAAAAAGAAAAGAGAAGTAGGCATGAAGCCTACTTTTGTTCTATATTGTTTACTTTGCCGGGATGATGAGTGATCTCTCACCAGCAGGCTCGAACTCTCTGAGAGCTCCCCTACCGAATTCCTTCCTTGGAGCAGTGAAGTCAAAGGGCAGGAGTTCGTCTGCAAAACAGACCTTGATGAGTGGGTTGACAGCGAATGCGTCTCCACGGCCTGCGTGTGCAGCGGATGTGATACCGGAGTATCCACCCTGGTGTCCTACGTTCATTGCGTAGTTGGGGTAGTTTGGTCCACGGAGTTCAAGAGCCAGACCTTCGTCGGACTGGTAGGACAACACGTTTGTTGCACCACACTGGTCCTGGAGGTCGTAACCGAAGAAACCGAGACGGCCGTGTGCTTCCTTGTGCAGGTACATTGAGAGGTACCATGCGGAAAGACCGGCATTTCCGTTTCCGGTTGCGATTGCTGTTGCACAGCCTGCTGCTGCGGAAAGGCTTGTTGCCCTCTGGGAACCTCCGAAGTGGTCCTCGAGTGTGGTCGGGTATTTCTCGTAGTTCTCCAGACCGTAGATTGTGGACTCTGTTGCAATGTCCTTGACAACTTCGAGGGTTGCCTTGACCTTGTTGTCCTTACCGGTCTTTGCTGCACCATCGTACTTGTCATTGATGTAGTCTACATCGTAGTAGAGGTTGTCATCAAGGATGTTGTTGGTGTATGCAGCTGTTGCGTACTGTGTGAAACCGACACCACCGGACATGTATGATCCAAGCCAGATCTGGTCGTAGAGCATACAGCCTCCACCTACTACCTCAAGGGCGACCTTTGCAGGGTCCTCAGGTGTTACGCGGCTGGTCTGGATGATATCTGCGAAGTGACCGAAGGAGATTCCTCCTGGCTCGTTCGGACCACGTGCACGCCTTGCTGGGAGCATCTCACCCATTGAGAGCACACCTGCGTGCTTTGCTGCGTATGAAAGGTCAGCTACTGCTGCCTCACCGGCACACATGCTGTATGCGGAGATGAAGGACATACCGACCTGCATAGCCATCCACCTGCTTGTCTGTGCACCGTCTGTTACTCTGCTGACGATGGTTGGGATGTGGGCTGCCTGCCAGCTTGTCTTGCCTATTGCTGCCTTGATGGTCTCTGCCTGGTCTGCAGGGAACTGTTTGTTGATGTCGATAAGGAACTGCTTGTCGATCTCATCTGCAAGTTCGTCGTCACCGGTGAACACCTTGACGTAACAGTCGTCTACGAGTGCAGGGTGGGTTTCGACCATGTGTTCCTGAACTACTGCTCCACCAGGGAGTGCGTGGTTGAGGGTCTCAAGGTAGTGGTTGATGGTCTCTGGTGTGACTTCGATACCGAGTCTTTTCTCGAGTGTCTCGTGTGCCATGTCCATACCGACGACCACAGTCCTCCTGATATCGTCCCACATCTGCTGCATTGCAGCGTTGTTGACGTAGTGGAGGTCATCGATCTCGACCATCATGTCCGTACCGGATATGAAGGATGGGGTAAGTGCTCTCTGACCGAGTGGTATACCACCGCAGTGCATCATTGGGTTGTAACCGGCAAGCCCTCTCTTCTTTGCAATTTCCTGACCTGCCTTCTTCATTTCAACTTTACGGGGGTTCTGCTCGACACCAAGCCTGTAGTACTTACCGACCATGTCAGTGATCTCACCACCCTCCATCTTGTTAGATCCATGTTCCTTTGTGAACTTGATTTCCATGTGTTTTGCAAACATCTTCTTTCTGTCATTTGCCATTATCATCACCTCATTTATTCAGGCTTGAAGCCGTAGATGGTTCTCTGGTCGAATACTCTGTGGACCCACTCAATGACTTCCTTGTCATTTCTGAATGCGACATTGTCGACACGGTAAATGGTTGTCCTCTTTGCGGCCTCTGCCTCTGACATTGGCTTTCCTAGGTTGACCTTCTTGTCGATTGGCCTGCCTACCTGGTCCTTGTGCATTATGACGATGTTGCCTTCCTTCCTGGTCCTGTCAAGCATGTCGAACATTAAGCCATCTTCCGGAAGTCTCAGGGAGTGACCGTGGACTGTTGCGCCCCTCAGGCTTGCAAGTGCCGGACAGGTCATCTCTGTCTCCAGCTGGAACTTTGCAAGCTGTTCCATGTCCCTCTCACGGGCCTCAACGACCTGACGACCGGAGAGTGTACCTGGGTCGACACCTCTGAAGTTTATAGCTGCTGCGTATGATCTGAAGTAAGGGGTTGCTGGTGCGTTGTACATAGAGTCAACGAACTGAACGTATCTTACTCTGTCACCGGCCTTTGCGCCTGGTGTTGCTTCTACGGTCTGCCTTATGGAGCAGTCTGGCTCACCCATTTCTGCAAGTGGTGGGTGGGTGCTTGGGTAGTCACTGCCCGGTGCACGGTGTCCAAGCATAAGTGTCAGGTCATCGTCGGAGATGTCTCTGAGCTTCTCCACTTTACCTGACATGTGCTTCCTTCTGTTTTCTGCAACGGATGTTGCTCCTGGATAAAACTGTGGTTTATATACCATAATCATTCACTCCTAATTCTCTAATGATCTCATTGTGATCTTTACAGCTTTCACGAGTTCGTTCAGCTTTTCCCTTGAACATGATTCTCCTCGTGTTACTCCTGTCACAATTTCCATAACCCTTCCTTTTGTCAGAATATCGCTATCTTTAGGTTTCACAAGCCTTGTCTTCACTCCTGCCTCTGCAAAGTCCTCGAAATCCACAAGAGTCTGGCAGACAACTACTGCAGGAACGCTCGCTTCTTCCAGAATTGCCTTTACTTTCCGTATCACATGGTCCCTTATGTTACCTGTGTGAATCACAGCGACCTTGTGCCTGTTTATCTGTGCGACCTCTTCCGGGCTTATCCCGAAAGAACCGGAACCCAGATTCGTGTCCGGCACCCCTGAACCTGTGTTCAGGACCATTACACTTACCTGTATCTCTTCACGACGCATTCCATATGTGAGTTCACATACGGGTTTTGTGATATGCCTTCTCCCGGGACTCATTGCAACAGCAATTACATCAGCTCTGCCGGTTTCAGAGATGGTTCCGCGCTGAGCGAGCCCTCCTCCTCTGCCAAGGCCCATGCCGTGCCTGCAATCAACAACCTGCGTCTCCCGGTCGAACATAATATCACTCGCTTTTCTTATTCAGGATACATATGGGTTTTTTACTCAGCTTGCCCTTTGGATCGGCCATTCCAAGCAACATAGGATCCGCATCCGGCCCGCGTTTTGCGTAATCGGTAACGGTCTGTATGGTTGGTATGAAAAGACCTTCCCTGAACTCATACGAGAACGGGAGCAATCTGTCACAGATCTCTCTGATGTTTTCCTTTACATCGGCATCGGTAACTTCCAGACGAACGCCACCTACGCTCACTTCAAGGTCGATCTCCTGGCCGGCAACCACTATCACCTTGTTTGCAGGGTGATTAACGATTTCGCCGGTAGCAGGACCATAAGGTACTGTTTGCGGGATCCTGGGTCCGTGAACGAAGAACCTGACAACGCCTTCCAGCATAGCTATCTCATTGAGTAATGCCTCGGCTGTATCTGGATTTAACAGCCTGCTGGGATATATCTCAAGTTGCAGGTAATCTGTATTTGGAGAAGCATCGGACATATTTGTTTAACCTTTGGATATTCTAACTGGGTTTTGTGCCTTAGAGAGCTCCTGCTACTGCCTTTATAGGCTCCTTGAACTCTGGTATTGATCCAAACACGCTGCCCACAAGTGCAGATGTCTTCTCGACTGTGAACATCTGTGTACCTGCATCAAGTGAAACTGCTGCGCAGACACATGGAATTGCGAAACCTCTGGAGTGCCTGGTCACAACGTGGTTACCGTTGAAGATACCTGGTCCGCCGCCGCCGTAAATGGAGTGGCTGAAGAAGGAGAAACCGACAGCTGTACCCTGGGATCTGCCCATGTCACAGCCTGGAAGACCTGTTTCTTTCTCGAGGATGTCGTTGAAGTACAGCAGAGTTGATGATACATTCTGAGCTGCCCTGGCTGCACCACAGTTTACCATGGTAGCTGCAAGCTGACCTGCTGCTGCACATGCATTCCACATTGAGACATCGTTTGCCTTGTAGAAGTTGTATCCGGATGGTGCTGTCTTGTCAACAGATATGATACCTGCTTCAAGAGCCTTGTCGACCACGGACTGGACTACAGTACCGATAGTACCGTTCTTACCGTTCTCTTTTACGAGGTCGAAAACGATGTTGTTTGCGTTAAGACCCTGGAATGCAAGACCAAGTAACTGGTGCCTTTCGAAAGGACCAACAGCGTTACCCATCTCGTACATGCCTACCTGCTCAAAGATTGAGGAAAGTGCTGCTGCATTCATTGCCTTCTTGCCGGTGATTGCTGCAACGTGGTTTGTAGTGATGTTCCTGAGTGAGAAACCAAGACCTTCGTTGTTCTGTGGGATACTGAGGATCGATGCAATGTTTCCGCCCATCATGTCCATGGTCTGTGGGTAGCTTCCCCATACCGCAGACTTGACGATTGGTGCGTCGAACATGTCAGTCTTGTACATGTCGATGATTGCCTGAACGACTGCTGCACCGGTCACAGTGCTTGCAGACACATAGTCAGCGCCTACAAGTGCCCTTACGCTTGGAACCTGTACAAGGAGCTGTTTTCCGCCTGCCAGTACCTTTACATTGGTGTCATCGCCTTCTTTTGCCATGACAAAGCCTTTAACTGCGTCCTGGATTGCGCTTGCGTTGGCAACAACATCGTACTTGAGTTCCCTTCCAAGTATCTTGCGTCCGAGGCCGCCCATCTTTCCGCTCTCGAGAGCTTTCTCGATGCCGGCAAGGTTGACTGCAACGGTTCTCTTGGTATCCTTAATGATGTTTTGAATTGCTGCGTTTCTTGTTGGCGCAATATCCATAAGATCGACACCACTTTCCAGCAATTTACCTCTATCGTCGTAAATGTCTATTTTATCAGACACGTGTATTTTCCTCCTATGTTCTTATTCAGAAATCACCCAATCGGAAATGTACAGTTCGAGTCACTGATGAACAATTACTCTGTACCACATACTTCCTGTACGAAAAATCTCCATTGGGAATTCTCGGAACTATTAAGTAACGATGGTGTTTAAACCTTTTGCATCATAGTGCTCCCAATCCCGCAATCATCGGACAGGAATATAAAATATTTTTGAGATATGACCTTTTTTCACCTGAAACGTACCTCAGGTCCTATTAAACAATGCACTCAATATGAGTTGGATCGGGGATCAAAAAAGATAGATAATAATGTATCGCAAAAGTTTAAATAATACAAATAGTGTCTAAAAAACACTATGGAAATCATCGCAGATGTGGGAGGGAATCCCGGCATTGATTGCAAGGGATTTTGCACATATTGTTATTTCAAAAAGGTAAAAGAAGTACAGCCTTTTGGATGCAAGTACTGTTTTCCGTTCATAAAAGGTTGCGACTATTGCACCAGAGGGGTACGGGAATCATACTCGGGATTCAAGCCTGCTGAATACGTGTTCCAGGAAACGTACCAGAAGATGCGCTTCAACCAGGAGAACATCGATAAGATAACCATCAGCGGAGGAGGAGATGTAAGCTGCTACCCCGAACTGATGCCGCTGGTTGCCAACCTTTCACAGTTCGGACTGCCCATCCACCTGGGATACACCAGTGGCAAGGGTTTCAGTGAAGGCAATGAAGCTGAATTCTTCATAAATTACGGAGTTACCGAAGTTTCATTTACTGTTTTCGCAACAGACCCCGGGATACGCGGAAAGTATATGAATGATATGCATCCGGGGGCATCATTGCAGGTCCTCAGGGACTTCTGCAGCAGCTGTGATGTTTATGCAGCCATTGTGGTCATACCCGGAATAAACGACGGAGAAGTGCTTGAGAACACCCTTGGAGATCTTGAGGCCATGGGAGCAAAGGGAGCCATACTAATGCGCTTTGCCAACAGGCTCGATGAAGGCCTCATACTCAATAACGCTCCTGTAATGGAGGGGATAGAGAGCCACAGCATAGAAGAGTTCACCAGTATCGTCCGTCAGGCTGCTCAGAGGCATAAGCTGAGAATCACAGGCACCCCGCTCGAAGACCCCCTTACAGGTTCACCCTTTGCAATCAGGAATGAAAAAGATGCGCTTGCGCAGCTTCCGGCAGTCACAAAAGAGGCCACACTGCTTACAAGCAGGGCCGCAGCAGAAAGGCTTGCTGAGGTTTTCAGTAAACTGGGCAGCAGCGTAAATGTGGTTGCCGCAGGAAAAGATATCGGGTGCCTTATCACCATACAGGATCTGCAAGCTCTGGACCTTAATGGGATCAAAGAGACAGTGATAATTCCCGGAAGGGCTTTCGTGCATGATCCGGAGGCAAAGAAAATGCTCTCAAGGGACGGTGTCGACAGGTTCGTACGCAGGGGACCGGATATGTTGAGCTATGATGGTGAAATGTCGATCGGGATGACAAAAAAGGAAGTCCTTGAGTTTGAGATTAAGCAATTCACAGAGCTCATACAGGAAATAAACGCTATCGGACTTCCGCTTAAGAAATGATACCTACATGAACTCAGATAGACCCACCTGCCTGGACTTATCATTCTCGAACAGGGACTTCATGTCCAGTCCCAGGAGATCTATCCTCTGTTTCGTATAACTTGAGACATTGTACTTTTCCGCAACTCTTTTTGAAACTTCCAGATACTTCTTGACTGCTCCTTCGTGGACAGTAAGTACTACATTCCCTCCACATTTGGGGCAGGCACCTGTCAGCGGTGGCCGCCTGAACTTGGCGGCGCATTTCATGCACCTTGTACCCTGCCTTGAGAAAGCCCTGAGATTACCGAACATATCGGGCAGGAAATGGGATATGAGCACCCTTTCAGCAACATCTGCCGCGTCAACAGCACGTATCTTGTCTGCCAGGGCGAGTTGCGCGTCCATTTTATCCACCATGCTGCCAAGTGTCTTGTAGGCGCAGTGCAGGGGCCCTGCAGCAATATCGGTAGTATCATGAGTGAACATGAAATTATCATACTGCAGAGGCGTATTGAGCCTGCGGCTCACAAGGTCTATGATCTTCTCGAAATCCTTGGGGTTGGGGTACAGAAGGGTCGCCTCATAGAATTCAAGCGGGTAATGGTCACATACGTCGATATTGTGAGCTTCCTTATCAACTTCGCTCGGATCTATCCTGGTGGTAAGCACAAGAGGAGCATCCATCTTTCCGCCTCTCTTATCCGGAAGATAGTCACGCGAGAAGTTCAGCAGCCCATCCATAAGCAACATGACACAGTCCTCATCACCATCACAGTTGCGCCTCTTTGCAGCATGGAAGAAGGGATGGGCGTAACCTACCGAAGCTTTTGTGAAACCTACCAGCCTGCCAAGCACACCCGCGGAGGTGTGAGGAGCAAGACCCATAACAAGCGCACCAACCAGATCCTCAATCACCTCAGCATTATAGAAAGGCTCCTCTTTATAATATTTCACAAGCAGGTCATCGATATACCTGGTCGTGCGCATCAGGTATTCGGCGCAGTCATAAGAAACGACGATATCCTGCACTTTCAGGCATACAACCTGATCTTCGTTTTCAATAGTTTTTCCATAAATATCCTCAGTATATCCGAGGTCATGCAGCATATCAACAGTGATGCCAAGCTCATCAGCCCGGATATGTGTCAGGGGGATATCCGACATATCATACCTTACAGTCCCGTCCTTGAAAGTGAAGATATCATGCTTTGCCCTTAGTATGCCTTTCTCCAGAGGTTCCGGAGTCATGTCCCTGGACATCATCCGCTTAACACCTTTGAGCTGCTCTATATTGCTTTCACGCTCTCCAAGCCTCTCGAACGCGCCCTGGTAAATGCTCTTAAAATCAATTGCCTGCATCTTTACACAAGTTGTCTTTGTGCCGCATTTGGGACACTCCGGCTTCTGCACAGATATGCCGCACCTTGGGCAGGACAACTTCGGGATAGTGAATTCCCCACAACCGCAACGATATTCGTAGTTGTTGGTACCGCATGACGGACATACCCTGTTGCCTATCTCAACATTGATAAGCCCCACCTTCTCGTTCATTGACGCCTTATAGCTGGCAGCAGTCTCCAGTTTCCTTGTATTGCCGCCGGTATCACCTATAGGGAACAGTACATGAGGAGCAGGAGACATCTTCCTTTTATTGGACTTCTCAGGCCGACCCATCCTTGCACCTATTCTCATAGGAGCACGTGCACGTACTTTAAGGCCGCTTACATGGTTGGTCGCATCGAGCGCATCCCCCGATGGAAGAGAGTCCCATTGTTTCCTTAGAGCCTCATCAAGACCAAGGCACCGGATGAAGGGTTTTGGAGTCCCGATACTTATCTTTTCGTCTCTTATCCTATGAGGCACCAGCAACTTCTCAAGAATCACCTTGATACCGTTCTCAATGGATAGTTCAAAGGGGAGGTCGAGGCAATTTCCGTCCCCGATTGATCCAAGGGAGGATACAAAAGAAGATAAAGTGGCGAACTCCACCACAGTTATATCATGCCAGAGATAAGTGAACTTGGGATGCAGCGGAACACCATAAGTCCTGCATAGTTCAAGCGCAAGCTCCTGAGAGGGATCTTTCAGCTCAGGCATATCGGGTCCCCTGCCATTCGCAAGTTTCTCATATTCCTGTATCCACCATTCAAAGCAATAGGAAGCCGGGATCAGAGGATGATTATTCTCCAGGAAATCGCCATAATTTATGAGGATCTCGCCGATATCTATAATGCATTCCACTTCTGGATGCAGTTCATAAGCTATCTTTTCATCATCTATCCTGAGAACATCCCCCGATTTTAGTCTTACAGTGGGTCCCTCCAGAGAATCAACCGGAGCCATTCCTGCCGCTTTCCCGGGACGTTCGACCTTGAGCTGTGTGCCTGCAACAACAAAACTATCCAGTATGACCATGCTTGCAGGGCTTATCCCTGCTGCGGCAAAAGATGTGTTTCTTGACCTGCCATACCTTAGCCTGAAACCTCCCGGCCGCATGGGATGCGAGAATACCGGCCTGCCTGCTATCAGGTCGGTCAGATATTTGTCTTTAGGCTTGACACCTTTTGAATCATCCTTACTTTCATCACTTTTTATACCGGATATGAGTTTATTGAGCCAGTCCCAGCCATCCAGTTCAAGTTTGTTGACATGCTTTAGAACCTTGGGAGCCTTCAGTGCCAGCCCTTCCGCAAGCACAAGGGCCATTCCTCCGCGTACCCTGTTGGTCTGGATCCTTTCCAGATTGCGATGACCTTCCACCTCTTCAGCTTCAGTGGGTTCCCCGTCAATGCATATAGGACAGTTCTCAACGATGAGCCTGATCTCATCTTCCGAGGGAGTGTACTGCAATGTAGCCACGCGCCTGTAAAGGAGGATTTCCTCAATGTACCTTTCAACTTCTTCCTTGCGCGGTTTGTACCTGTCAATTCCCACAGCACGCCTTACGTAGTCACCCACAAGCACGGACAATGCCTGGGCTGTGCCTCCTGCGCTTCGTATCGGACCAGCATAAAAGATACTGATATACTCTGAGCCATCATCGTTCTTGCCTATATCCACACGATCGATACCTTCAATTGGTGCGGCAACAACACCCTCTGTAAGCATTGCAACGGAAACACGGATAGCAGCCTCTATTGCCGCAACTCTTGAAGGGAATTCACCCACAATACCTTCCGCAACTGCTTTACCGATGGCAAGAGCACCTTCTTCACGGGACATGGTCTCCTCGAATATGCGTATCTGCGCAGCCACGCCTTTCACACCAATGAGGTTCTCGACCCTGTCAGCCATATCCTTTGCAAGAGGGATTTCCACCCATGGTTTTGGGTCCTTGCCCTTGGAGCGTGCCCTGTTGGCAATCTCTATCTCATGTTTCAGATCTGACTCAAGTCCTTCAAAATAAGCTTTCATGGAGTCGCTTACAACTATCTCGCCCATTCATAACCTCTGCAGATGACCAGTTTATCTACGTACTACGTACCTGAGTATAAAAAGTATTGTCCTGCACAAAAAACGGTTATTAAGCCTACATAAAATGAGTAGTATATAATCTAGGGAAGGAGACATGATAGCACCTGCCCGCCAATATAAAGAATAAGACGTTTTTAAATTTGTCAGGTCGCGGCCTATACCTAGCGAACGTCAAGCTCACTTGCAAGGTCTTTATACACGCGGCCTTTGTCTGTTGTGACGAACAGGTTACCCTTTTGTTCGATCAACTGTTTGTCTTCGAGTCGTTCCAGATATTTATTCGCTATTGTTGAATTCAAGTTGGCCCCATATACGATTTGCGTTTTCTTGGCACCGTTCATAGCAATCTTCAAGATCGCAAGCGTAATGTCCAATCTACTTCTTCTGATAAGAATGCCCCCCAGCTTCTTTATACAGTAATTTCCCGATTAGTACTCACGGGTCGATAAAAGAATATTGAGACGCAAATATTTAACCTAATCGTTTTGGAATATTCTTTCCAAATACCATTCAAGAACAAAAAACCCTTTTATATAAGAGGATAGCAATAATCGACCGGACTATATCCGGCAACAGGCGGACAACAGATAGATTTATAATTAATACCGATGTAGAATTGTCGAAAATCTCATATTGCGGGAGTAACCAAGCGGCCAAAGGTGGTAGACTCAAGATCTTCTCGCGAAGGCGTTCGGGGGTTCGAATCCCTTCTCCCGCACCATACAGGTGATTTTTTTTGGCAGGAGACGTTTCTTACGATATTGTTGTGAACTCCGTTGTTGAGATACTGAAGGAAGCTCAGACAGGCCTACCACAGGATGTTACTGATGCACTCCGAAAAGCAGAGGCTCAGGAGTCCTCGCCTATTGCAAAAGAACAGCTGGAAGCTATCCTTAGGAATATCGATATCGCGTCCAGGAAACAGATACCCCTGTGCCAGGACACAGGCATCCTTATTTTTTTCGTGGAGATTGGCAGGGAAGTGAGACTTGATTTTGACCTTGAGGCAGCCATCATCGAGGGAGCGAGGATAGCCACCGAGTGCATTCCTCTGCGCCCGAATGCAGTAGACCCCCTCACACGCCATAACACCGGAACAAATACAGGTGACGGTATACCGGATATAAAGTACGAGTTTGTAGAAGGTAATCAGATTAAGATCACAGCAGCTCCGAAAGGTGCAGGTTCCGAGAACATGAGCGCACTTAAGATGTTCAATCCCACAGAAGCAGACCGCATCCGCGAATTCGTGCTTGAGACAGTGCTTAAGGCAGGCGGCAAACCCTGCCCGCCAATTATCGTGGGAATTGGCATTGGAGGCTCTTTTGATAAGGCAGCAAGGCTTTCCAAGCTTGCCTTGCTGGAAGATACCGATAAGATGGGCGGATTCGAGAGGAGTATACTGAAGGATATAAATGCCCTTGGTATCGGTCCAATGGGACTGGGAGGGGACTCCACCGCACTTGCCGTCCACATCAAAAAAGCATGCTGCCACACAGCATCCCTGCCTGTGGCAGTAAACATACAATGCTGGGCCAACAGGCATGCCTCTGTGACACTGGGAGGCGGCAAATGACGGAATTCCATCTTAGCACCCCTCTCGGTAAATCGGACCTCGACCAGCTTTCAACAGGTGACATTGTTTACCTTACAGGCACGGTCCTGACAGCCCGTGATGAAGCTCATGCCCGCATACTTGAATTTACAGAAAGGGGAGAAGAGCTTCCCTTTGACCTTGAGGGAGCCGCCATCTATCATTGCGGCCCCCTTATGAAACAAAAGGATGATAAATGGGAGGTCGTTGCAGCTGGCCCGACAACAAGCGCACGCATGTCAAAAATGACGCCCCTCCTTCTTGAAAAATACAACGTAACCGCACTTATAGGGAAAGGAGGCATGAACAATGTTGCCGGCCCGCTTAAAGGAAAATGTGTCTACCTTGCATTCACCGGAGGATGCGCCGCCCTTGCTGCAGAGAATATCCGGGAAGTGGAGACCGTACACTGGCCGGACCTGGGGATGCCTGAGGCTGTGTGGGTGCTGAAGGTAGAGAACTTTGGACCGCTCATTGTAGGCATAGATGCGAAGGGCAATGATCTTTTTGGAAAAATAGAGGAAAAGGCCAGGAACGTATTTTCCGGCCTCAGATAAAGAATGTGAAGACCACCCAGGCTATCATGGTAAGGATAATAGAGTGCTTCAGTCCCTGGGTCACAGCTCCTTCACCCATCTGTCCCGCAACAAGCCCGCTCATGAAACCCTGGATTACCGCCGCATGCATCATGAGTCTTGTGTATTGAGCAGGATCAAATGAACGGATAAAACTTGAACCTGCCCCTGAAGCCTGCGCGGCTCTTGCTGCTTCTGCCATAGTCGGGACGAATGTTGATGTAAGCAGCGCTATAACGAAAATAAACACAAAGAACGATATGTAAGTAATCACTACATACATCATCATGTTCCCCCGCCTTTCACGCTCAAGCAACTTCACTTCCCGGGCATCACGGGCAGCTGCTTCCAGCACGGAGGATACACGTCCTCCTGCTCTGCTTGCCTGGTTGATCAGCGAGACAGACCTTACTATCACAGGGGTGGGCACCCTTTTGGAGAAATTTGTTAATGTCTGCTCAAAGGAGATACCCCATGACATGGATGAATCCATTTGTTGAACTTCTTTTGTCATAGCTCCATATTCACCTTTTGCAACCGTGCTTACAGACCTTGAGAGAGTCAGACCCGCTCTGCTCAGTTCAGATATATCCCTGAGGAAAGTTGGCAGGTACTCTTCCACTTTGTTTATGTTTGTGAACTTTTTATGGAATGCAATAGCAGGAGGAGTGATAATGATAAGTATTGTAAAGATTATAACATCATCTATAATCGGAGTACCCCAGGCCATCCTCATCCCAAAGACAAAGACAAGAAAAGCTACTGGTAAACTGATAATAAGCGTGTATTCAGGATGTTCATAAAAAGTACTGCCAGGTCTTTTTAAAAACTCCTTGATCGCCAGGTTCTTTTTTGCATTTTCCATTCTGGAGCCGATCAGGCCATCTTCCAATTCACACAGTTCTTCCTCTGTCAGAGACACGTCCGAGGCCAGATCATTCTCAACAAAATCCTTTATGTTCATATTATGCCTCCGGGGTCAAACTACTTATTAAAATGACATACATGATACTTCCAATGGGAATCAACGCATAGATAATCAGATAAAGGAATATCATCTGAGCACTGCCCATTATAGACATGATCGACATTACAACTATCATGAAAAGCGGACCTGCGACAAAAGCAGTTACATACGTTTCTCCCAGAAGCCCCAGAGTTTCTAGAAATTCTTTCTGATTCTGCCTGTTCTCTATCAGATATTGATCTGCCTTTATTTGAAAGTAAGTTTCTACCTGACCACCAGAAGTTACAACAGTTACTGCCCCTTGTAAAAAATCCTGAAGCATTAATGAAGGAGTTGTTGCAGAGAGGCTTTTCATAGCCGTTACAAGGTCATCACCAAGGACTTCAAGGTCGCGCACAAGAAATCGGAACTCTACAGAGACCTGACCATATAAACTATTATTTGCAAGGGATCTGAAAAGTTCAACAGGAAGTACACCTGCACCTGACATTGCAGACATGTAATTTACAGCATACGGTAGCATGGTATCGATATTCCGCTTCCGGTCACCAGCCATTATTGCAGGGTAGAACATAAATATCTTGTAGACCACAAGAAAAACTATACTCATAAAAAGAATACTTCCAATAAGAGCGACTGCGAAAGACTTGTATACGACATAAGGTGCTGCCCATGCAGGAAATGTTAATCTCGTGACCTTTAATTCAGGTACTCCAAGCAACATGATGACGACATTAAATCCAATCAGTCCAACAACAGAGCAAATAATAGAACTGAGCAGTGCACCTGAAAGATAGGCATCATAAGCCAGGTCCATTCTGTTCTTCATCAGGTTATAACGAAGGCCAAAATACTCGATCCTTTTTTTGGTGTAATACTTACCAAATATATTGTATGCAAAGGTGAAATATAGGTTAGACATGCATATCTTGCCTCACCATTTCCATTACTGTTTCCGGTTCACGGTTGTACGCGACTACAATCTTGGCGAAGTCCCTGAAGTAAGTAACTTTCTTTTCCCGGGTCCACTCAAGGATCTCCTGACGCCTTTTAAGCTCCTCACGAACTCTTTCCTCGGTCCAACCCCTGTTCTCCATCACACTCTCAATCACATAGGACCTTCCCGAATAATGGAACATATCTCTTGTTGCATCCCATGAGAACACGTCATTTGTCAGCAGGTCGCCTGTCCTGGGGTCAGCGCCCACGATCTCTGTTAGTGTCTTGCATCTTCTTACACGCTTGTCACCAACTTTGACCTGTACCTGAATAGCTATAAGGTCAAGAGCCTGAATCATAATCCTTGGCACATTGATAGGAGGGTTTTCCAACCTGTGGATGGCAGATGCAACCGAGTCAGCATGCATCGTGGAGAAGGTGGTATGACCTGTGGACATTGCCTGGAAAAGTGTCAGTGCTTCTACTCCACGCACCTCACCCACAATTATATATTCCGGTCTTTGTCTCAGAGATGCCCTGAGAAGTTCATACATCTCAATGGAACCTTTGTCCCCGCCTCCAAAAGACTGTCTTGTGACACCTGGGATCCAGTTGGGATGCGAAAGGTTGAGTTCCCTTGTATCCTCTATAGACACTATTTTCATCTCGGGTTGGATGAAAAGGGATATAGCGTTCATTGCAGTAGTCTTCCCTGATGCAGTACCGCCTGCGAATATGAGACTCTTGTTGGAATCCACTGCCAGCCACATATAGGCCAGCATAGATGTGGAGAATGTATGGAAGTCAATCAGGTTTGCCGGCGTTATAGGATTATCCTTGAATCTTCGAATCGTGAAGGTACTGCCACGAGTAGTAATCTCACGCCCGATAGTGAGCTGTATGCGGGAACCATCCGGCATGGTTGCATCCAGAAGAGGATTTGCTATTGAAACATGCCTCCCACATATCTGCGCTATCCTGATCACAAACGAATCTACCTCTTCATCATCTTGGAATTCTACACTGGAAGGTATAGAATTGTAAACTTTATGGTAGAGATAAATAGGAGTATTCGGACCGTCACACGATACGTCCTCTAGATTTGGATCCCTCATAAAGACATCTATCTCGCCGTATCCTACGAAATTGCGGACAATATAGTACATTATCTTTTCACGTTTCTTAGGAGATATATCGATCTGGTACTCCTGGAGGTATGCCATCACTTTATCTCGAAGGAAAAACTCTGCATTTGTACGGGAGACTTCCTTGAGGTTGATATCAAGAGTTTCAATGAACTTGATCCTGATGGTATCCAGTAGCTCCTTTTCCTTTGGAGAAAGCCGTGGCTCTAGTGATTGATATTGGAATTCATGCGCTTGGGGGTTGTAGGCTATCCTTACATATGCGTAGGGCGCATTTACCTCGTACAGTTCCACTTCCTTATATGGACTGTCTGAAGGGATTGTGAAATCAACTATGGGACCGTGCTCTATAATATTGTAGGTATCGGTGTTAATCTTCGTCCTTACAAACAACTTATTTAAACGATCCTTAAGGCTTTTACGTTCTTCCTCTTCTTCAAAAGCATCTTCTTCAATAAAAGGTATCTCAAATATCTCCCTGAGAATCATACTCCAATAAGTTTCTCTTTCTTCAGGAATGTCTTCTACATAACTTGCATCTTCAAAGGACACATTGACCTTGCCCTTCAATTCTTCGATGCTTACGGTCTCATTTGCTGGCAATATAAGGTTTGCAAGTTCATCCACAAAAGTGTCTTCATTAATGCGAGGGATAAGTTCAGTTGTATTATCATCGGATAGATCTTCACAATATCGATTTTCCTTCATATCCTGATTAGATTGTACAGTCCCAACATTTTCCCTATCGCTAGGAACTGCCGGAGCATTTGCCTTTTCATCTTTGTTTTTATCTGAGTGATGATCCATTATTACCAGCTCCTGTAAATGATCAAGCACTCTTACTTTTAGAGATTGAGAGCTTCTTGCTCTTCTTTACTTTTTTCTTATCATCTTGGAATGTCTCAACTGCAGGGACCTTTATCCCAGCAACAGATGCAGAAAGACGATTAAATCCAACCGAAACCGGAGAGCCAGGATATTTCACTACAACAGGGGCCTTAAAGGCCATAGAGTTTTTGACATTAGCATCCTCCGGCAGATTCTCAAGAACCCTGATTCCCAGAGCGCCTTCTATTCTCTCTGCAGTGAGTTCATTCGGAATCACACCGGTCCGGTTTAGGAAGCATCCAAGAAATTGTTTATCCATAGATTCTGCAACGGTCTTTACTTTCATTGCACCCGCAAGAGAGGCAATATCGGGATTCACTACCTGTATTACCTCATCAGCCAGGGAAATTGCAGAAATGGAACTTTTAGTAATACCTGTGGAAGAATCTATAATGATAAATTCATAACTCTCCCTGAGACTTTCAATGATTTCAGACAAATTATCAGTGTTCGTGTTTAGAAAACTCTGCAAGGAAATGCTTCCCGGCATTACTTTCAGGTTGTTTGGACCGTCGTAGATCGCCTCTTTGATGTCTGCATTACCTGCGAGAACATCATGTAATGTGGCTTTGGATGTTTCAATACCCAACATTAACCCAATGGTAGGCATCCCTATATCGGCATCAATGAGAAGCGTATTCTTGGCAAAACCTGCAATTGCAGCCCCAATGTTTATCGCGACAGTGGTTGAACCGGTACCACCTTTTCCGGAAATAGTTGTATATATCTTTGCAGTCATCGAACACCCCTTGAAGATATTGATATTGTATCCTATAGGTACTGGCTGAGTAAGCCATATATTATAATGCTAAATATATTTATTAAAATAAGGTATTGTAAATATAAAAAGATATCCATAATAGCTTTTGGTCACTTTCAGCAAACCAAGCAATAAATACTATAATATCAACAGGAAAGATTATGGAAGAAAAGAATGAAAGGAACGTAAAGCTGTTCATTTACCATGCAAGTCAGTGTGATCCGAAAAAATGCACGGGAAAGAAAATGGCGCGCTTTGAGCTTGCCCGGCTTTTCGACCAGGTGAACAGGATACCCCGCGAGTCCATCCTCCTGGACCCGATGGCAGAGAAGGCGCTCTCACCGCAAGACAGTGACAGGAAAGGTATCACTGTCCTTGATTGTTCATGGGAGCATGTAGAGGAAGTATTCCCCCAGCTTGTCAGGCTCAAGCTTCAACATCGTGCGCTGCCTTACCTGGTTGCAGGCAATCCGGTGAACTTTGGCAGGCCATTCAAACTCACATCAGCGGAAGCCTTCGCCGCCGCCCTGTACATCCTGGGCCACAAAGATCAGGCACATGCAATAATGAACAAATTCAACTGGGGACATACTTTCCTGGAGCTTAATCACGAGCCTCTCGAGGAATACTCCACAGCAAAGGACAGCAAAGAGATATTGAGGATACAGAGCGAATATATTTGATACAGATGTTACAAAGGTGTCCTGATGAAGATGCAGATTGGAGTAATAGGTGCCGGTACATGCGATAACAGTATCGAGAAGATGGCTGAGGAAGTGGGACGGGAGATAGCAAAGAGAGGTGCCATCCTTATATGCGGAGGCCACGGCGGTGTTATGGAAGCCTCAGCCAGAGGAGCGAAAATGGAAGCTGGCACCACATTGGGAATTCTTCCCGGAGATTGCCGCCAGGATGCAAATAAGCACATAGATATTGCGGTCCTTAGTAACATGGGACACGCCAGGAATGCTATTATCGCGCAATCATGCGATTCATTGATAGCTATCGGGGGTGAATACGGCACGCTTTCTGAGATCGCACTTTCCCTGAAAATGGGAAAAAAGGTTGTCACCCTTGGATCAAAATGGGAGATAGAGGGAACTATAAAAGCCAGCGATCCTGTGGGGGCTGTTGAGCTGGCAATGAGTGATCTGCGATCTTGAAACCAGTTCTTTGCCCGGATAGTATTTTATTGTCCCATTCTTCCATCGTTTTTTATTACAACTCTATGACTATCCCCAGTGGGCAGTGATCCGATCCCGGGACTTCAGGCATGATGAATGAGTCACGGATGTTTTCCATCGCATTTTCACTTGCATAGAAGTAGTCTATTCTCCAGCCTACGTTGCGGGCCCTTGCTCCTGACCTCACGCTCCACCAGGTATATTGCCCGGGCTCCGGGTGCAGAAATCTGAATGTATCAACGTATCCTTGTGAGAGGAACCTGTCTATCCATGCCCTCTCCTCCGGGAGAAAACCTGATATAGTCTCATTCTCTTTCGGACGCGCCAAATCTATCTCCCTGTGGGCGGTGTTCACGTCACCACAGATAATAAGCTTCTTCCCCTGCTTTTTCAGCTCCAGGGCATATTCCAGAAAAGCATCGTAGAACTCCATTTTGTAGTCCAGCCTTTCCGGGGAGGACTTTCCATTGGGGAAATAAATATTGAACAGTATGAACTCACCATAGTCTGCGATAAGGATCCGTCCTTCGCGGTCAAATTTTGGAATGCCGAAGCCACATTTTATGCTTAGGGGCTCTTTTTTGGTGTAGAGTGCCACACCACTGTACCCTTTTTTTTCAGCCGAAGAGAAATAGCTACAATAACCTTTCACTTCAGTAAGTTCAGAACCCAGCTGTTCTTTTTGTGCCTTTGTCTCCTGGATACAGAGGATATCGGGCTGCTCTTTTTGCAGCCACTCCAGAAAACCCTTTTTTTGAACAGACCTTATTCCATTGACATTCCATGAGATAATCCGTATTTTTTCCATAGCATGACCCATGTACAAATAAACTTACTCTATTATAATCCTCCCCAGCTCAGCTGATCAGAACATATATATTTCAGACAGAATCTGCATTATCTATATAGGTAAACCTCATATATTTGCTGTGCAGAATACGCCCATGCATGATACTGTATATGGCTTGCATCGATGAATCACCCGGATCAGTGTCAGCATCGGTGTTCTGCAAAGGAATTTGCAAAGAGCCCTGATAGGTAATCTGGAAGTCACCAGAAAGAGGATACAAATAAATGGCCACAGCTGGAACTCAGGAAAGGTTGGGACGTGGCCTGGGCTTTTTCTCGACTTTTGCCATCGGTACCGGTACTATGATCGGGGCGGGAATATTCATCCTCCCGGGCATCGCCATGGCAAATGCGGGTCCAGGAGCGATACTTTCGTTCCTGCTTGGGGGCATCATCACAATAGCCACAGCCATCAGTATGGCAGAGCTGGCGACGGGAATGCCTTCTGCTGGCGGAAGCTATTATTATATCAGCCGCACAATGGGAGCGGTCCTTGGTGCGGTGATCGGCCTTGGCTCATGGCTGGCGCTGATATTCAAAGGTTCTTTTGCCCTTGTGGGCCTGGCTGAGTATTTCCAGATATTCTACCATCTACCCCTCTACCTCATTGCAGTTGCTGCTGGAGTCATTCTCCTTGTGATCAACTACCGTGGTGCTAAAAGCAGCGGCTCGCTTCAGAATATTATTGTGGCACTTCTAATCGTTATCCTCCTGGCGTTCATATCAGAAGTGGCATTGTTCATAGAGCCTGGCAACTTCACACCCACTCTGCCTTACGGACCAGCATCCGTCCTGACCACTACAGGTATGATCTTCATATCCTACCTGGGACTTGCAGAGCTTTCCGCAGTCTCCGAGGAGGTCAAAAATCCATCAAGGAACCTGCCTCTTGCTTTTATTGCCTCGGCAGTGGCAGTGACACTGTTCTACGTTGGCATAATGGCAGTAGTTGTGGGAATCTCGGCCCCCGGCATGACCGCATCCACAGTTACCCCTCTTGCAGACATCGCCGGGCTGCTTGCCGGGGATGCAGGGAGGATCATCATAGTATTTGGCGCGCTCATCGCCACGCTCTCCACAGCCAATGGAGCCATATTATCATCTTCCAGGTTTCCCTTTGCCATGAGCAGGGATGCACTGATGCCAAAATGGTTCATAACGATCCATAAGAAGTTTGAGACCCCTTCCAATGCCATACTGGTGACCGGGCTGATCATGATCCTGCTATTATTCCTCTTCGACATACAGCAACTTGCAAGACTGGGGGGGGCTTTCAATATACTTATCTTCGTCCTGCTGAACGTGGCCGTAATAATCCTCAGGAAGCGGACCCTTCCCGGCTATGAGCCTACCTTCAGGGATCCGTTCTTCCCACTAACCCAGATAATAGGGATAGGAGGAAGCCTGATACTGCTACCGCTTCTGGGAGTGCTGCCTTTGTTCTTTGCAATTGTCATGGTGTTTGCCGGAGTGGGCTGGTTCAGATATTATGGAAGGGGCAAAGCCACACCTAAATACACCCTGTTCGACCTGCTTGAGAACACAGTTGAAAAAACGAATGTTAAACCCGGGTCAGTAGTCAAGGTATTGGTGCCCATCTCCAATCCCAGACATGAGCGCGACCTCCTTAAACTGGCGGACTGTCTTGGCAGCGAGATCATCGGACTTCACGTTATCAAGGTTCCGGACCAGACGAGCCTGCAGGTAGCCAGGGAAGCATTCCGCGACAGGCATACGGCAATGGATTTCAGTTTCAAAAGGGAATTTGACAGGTATCCTGTGATCATTGGTCACAAAAGAGACTACATTGTTGCTTTTGACCATGACATCGCAAATTCGATAAACGAACAGGCTGAGATAGAGAACGTTGATACTATTATCATGGGATGGCATGAAAGCAGGTTCCAGTATTTCCTCGGGGAAGTGGCAAGTGATGTACTTGCTTCCTCTAAAAAGCAGATCCTTCTCCTGAAAGGATACCTGCCGGACAGGATAAGCACGATACTTGTCGCATATAATGGCAAGGAGAACTCAGTGCAGGGCCTTCACCTGGCCCGGAAACTGGCTGCCAACACAGGGGCTCAGATAGTGATAATAACCGTCATCAGTCCCGATGAGGAACAGGAGAGGAAGGAAGAGATCACTGCGAAGATATCCGAACTGGCAGCAGAAGAGGACATAATACCTCTTGAGTGCAGAGTACTGGAAAGATACTCTGTAGAAGATGCCATACTGGAAGCAGCTGAAGACAGCGATGTGACCATAATAGGCGATTCCAGCCAGAGGTTCAAGGTATCCCTGATAGGGACCATGTCCCATAGGATTGCCAGGCATTCAAAAAAACCGGTCCTCATTGTAAAAAGACCAAGACCCATATCCAGGGAAAGCCTGAACTACTTTTTGAAAAAGGTCTTGCGCAAATGCAGGGCAGAACTGCAAAGGCGGAAATTGTACCGCAGCACAGAATCTTCCGGTCCATAGATTCGCTGTGCTTAGAAATATAAAGTGGTCAGATCCGTATCCGGAAATGATAAAGTATGCAACCCCAGCAATCGGCTTTGTCAGGTTTTACTATGAAATTTTCCCATGGGGAGCTTTACATATTAGTTACCAAGAAAAAGACTTAAATAATAATGATTCCTATTTAGAATTATATCTTAAAACGGATTTGCTAAAAGCAAACACAACCATAAAAGACTGAAATTGAAGGAATGATCACAGACGAGTACAGAAGGCATCAAATACACAAATCAAAGGATAGAGATCCTGCAGTTCCTGAAGGAATTCGACGGGCACCCTACCGTAGAAGACGTGTACGAAGGCGTCAGGAAAAAGCTGACCAGGATAAGTAAAGCCACTGTATACAGCAATCTGAGGTTCCTGGCTGAAAAAAGCCTGATCAAAGAGGTGAACATCAAGGGAGTTTCCAGATTTGAGGCAAATCTTGTACCGCACCACCACATCATCTGTATTGAATGTGGTAAAATCTCTGATTACGAATCAGAAGAACTGACAGGTTACTCGCTGAAGATAGCGAGTGATATAGAAGACTTTGAAGTAGAGAGCACAGATACGAACTTTTACGGATTCTGTAAAGAATGTATGGAGGAATAATATGGACGAAATAGTAACAATGCCGCTCATAGGCGATGATGCACCGACGTTTACAGCAAAGACGACTATGGGGGAGATCAATTTCCCCAAGGACTACAAAGGCAAATGGGTCATCCTCTTCAGTCACCCGGCAGACTTCACGCCTGTGTGTACCACGGAGTTCATGACATTTGCAAGCATGCAGGAAGATTTCAAAGCACTAAATTGTGAACTCATCGGCCTGTCCATTGACAGTATCTACGCCCACATTGCATGGCTTAGGACC
>NZ_JAUXNK010000053.1 GCF_030682845.1 Methanolobus sp.
ACAGGAAAGCATATATTCTCGTTAGGAATAATGTCATATGTTCTTAGTTTTTGTTGCATTTTTTGTCGAATACATCAAGACTAAGAACACTATTATTACTTTTGACTGTCAATGTTGGGTTTTAACTAGAAATCTCAAATCAGAAATTCTTATAAGGGAACAGGCACAGTATAATGTGTGGTAAAATGTGTGGGATTACAGGGTTTAACTGGAAAGACGCGAAGCTACTTAAAAAGATGTGCGACGCGATAAAGCATAGGGGACCTGATGATGAGGGAGCCCATGTTGATGACACTGTGTCTCTGGGGCACAGAAGACTGTCCATACTGGACCTTTCAGAGAAAGGGCATCAGCCGATGTACAGTGAGGATGGTGACCTGGTTTTGGTCTATAATGGGGAAATATACAACTTTTTGGAAATAAAAGAAGAACTAATATCACAAGGACATCACTTCAGGAGCAGGACTGACACAGAAGTCATACTCCATTGTTATCAGGAATACGGTACTGACTGTGTCCGGCATTTCAACGGGATGTGGGCATTCTGTATATATGATAGATCAAAGAACAATCTTTTCCTGAGCCGGGACAGGTTTGGCATAAAGCCTCTATATTATCACTATGATGGAAGCTCGTTCATTTTCGCCTCAGAAATAAAGGCCCTTCTTGAACACGACATACCCAGGAAGGAGAACAGGGCAGTAATCTTTGATTACCTGTATTATAACCTGACAGATCATACGGAGGATACCTTTTTTGAGGGTATCAGAAGACTGATGCCAGGACACAACCTCATCTTTGACCTTAATACAAGTAAAATGGAGATAAGCAGGTATTACGATGTCCATGACAGGCTGACTGAAGATGCAAACGATTGCGGCAAACTGAAAGAGATCTTCACGGATGCTGTACGTAAGAGACTGATTGCCGATGTCCCTGTGGGCAGCTGCCTGAGCGGAGGCATCGACTCCTCAGCAATCGTTGTCACAATGAGGAAAGTTGACCCGGATGCCCGGATAAAAACATTTTCCCTGAGATTCCCGGATGTGAAGATAAATGAGACCGCTTACCAGAAAGAGGTCAACGAAATGGTCGACTCGGTCAGCTATTCTGTGACCCCTGAATCCTCCGAGCTCATGCGGGACCTTGAGGACCTGTTCATGACACAGGAGGAGCCCTTCAGCGGAACAAGCGTGTACGGGCAGTACAGGGTCATGAAGCTTGCAAAGGATAGCGGCGTCAAGGTACTGCTGGATGGGCAGGGAGCGGACGAGGTACTGGCAGGATATCACTATTTCCACGGGTACTACTATTACGAGCTGCTAAAAGGATTCGATATTCCTCACCTGATGAAGGAAGCAAACCAATACTATTCCAAATCCGGTTCTCTTTCACCAATGATATACCTGTTACTTCGTGCGACCACTGATAACATGAAGAAACTTCTCTACAAGCACAGGAAAGTGCCTTTCCTCTCACAGGATTTCATTAAAGAGAACCACCAGCGTAAAGATAGCAGGTGGCATCTGTCGTCACTGGATGAAGCTCTGTACGAAAGCCTTATGGTGTATTCACTTCCGCACTTGCTGAGGTTTGAGGATAAGAATTCCATGAGGTTCTCTATCGAGTCCAGGGTACCTTTCCTTGACTACCGCTTTGTAGAGTATGCTTTTTCCATGCCATCGGAAATGAAGATAAAGGAGGGTGTGACCAAGCACGCATTCAGGAAAGCTATGGAAGGAGATTTACCGCAAAGCATACTTTCAAGATATGATAAGATCGGGTTTGCAACACCTGAGCAGAAATGGCTCCGGGACAAAGCAATGGTTGAGCTCATGCACGAGATAATAAGCTCAGAGAGCTTCAGATCAAGGGATTTCTGGAACGCGGAGCTGGTTACAGATATGTATGACAAGCTATTGTCCGGGGAATCCTCAGGCATCTTTGTGGGTACAGATATCTGGAGATGCATTTCCGTAGAATTATGGATGCAGCTTTACATCGAAAAGCGGTATTCTGGTCCACTCGTGCACGCAGCGCTGCCTGACACCAGGCCGATCGAGATGGTTTCATCTCGTGAGGCAGTTGTTGAAACATTGACATAAAAGACAATGGAAAGAACAGGCGGTTGAGACACCTGTCTCAGACCGTTTTCTTTCTATGGATATTTAGATAGAACCATTCCGCCATGCTTCCGACAAGGTCTTTTTTATATATCCTGTAATTAACATACATGTC
Organism: Methanolobus sp.; assembly: GCF_030682845.1. GTDB lineage: Archaea > Halobacteriota > Methanosarcinia > Methanosarcinales > Methanosarcinaceae > Methanolobus. Next base: position 2,239 of record NZ_JAUXNK010000053.1, read on the forward strand.
AGGATTGAACTGGGATTTGAATGCGCATAGCCGGGGAATATCCGCCCCTCCCATCTCCAATACCTGATAACCTTCATTCTTGCTTTTCTTGATGAATTCCCAGAATAAGAACTCATTAACCGGAGCCTTTATAGCCGGCTTTACGCTTCCCATCCACATGGTCACTTTCCTGTGCTCGGATGTCAGCACACCGCCAACCATGTTGTTATCGGCATCAAGAATAGAATAGACCTTAATATTTTCCGGATATAACTGGCATAGTTCCTGAAGATATTCCTTGTTCACGATAGGAAATGTGAGGCCTTGTTCTTTGTACCTTTCCACAGAACTCTCATAGAACCTTGTTACGTCCTTACTCTCGATAAGCTTCAGATTATATTTGTCCATTTTCTTGATGGCAGTGCGCTTTGAGGTATTGAAACTATTACATATCTCGTCCAAGGATTGTTGCAGGTCAAAGTAGAAGGTATAGAGAGGATCTGTTATGAATCCGTTCCACTTAAAGGGCCTTACATCGGTTATCGATGGTGTAAGGGAAATTGAAATGTAGTTAGGGGATAACCTGTCCACCTCATCGGAGAACGTTTTTCCCATTTCATACAGTCGTTGGCCCTTTTTGCTCAACTTCATGTTCATACAGTTGCGGCTCAGCACGAATCCCAGGTAAGGTATCCCTGATTGAGGAGGAGGGGAGAACAGCATCTTCACTCCTCTGATGTTCCTGTAGAAAAGAGGGACTACACACAATATTTCGTCAGTGAGGTAAAAACCATAAGGTAGAAGTTTATACCCGGTATGCTTTTCTACAGTCTTCAGAAAATCCCATTTATGGAAAACAGTCCCACCCGGACTCTGGTCAATGAATCTATCCCACACTTCACTTTCATGGATAATTGACATCTGCATTATTCCACCATTCATAAATATCCCCACAATTAGTAATCCATGCATTTTTCTGGTTACAATAATCAAGTATTTTCTCATACAGCTTCTTCCACTCTTTAAACTGTGGAGAACTGTATGTATTATTATGCCACAAGAGCGTTATTACACCGTTATACTTCTCCCCGGTATCCAGTATCTGCTTTGACATCTCCCATGCCCGCCTGAAAGAGCCGGCATATTCAAAGAGTGCTATATCCATAATGTTCAGGGGTATCTCCAGGATATCCAGCGCTTTCCCATCTGCATATGGCCTGAAAGGATGGCACATGCCATTCCTGAAGCCTACGACATTATTGAATCCCAAGGTAGTGTCATACTTAAAACCTGCTTTGGAAAGTATCTTCCAGGAGTCGCTTATATTCAGCTTGAGATAATGGTTCCTAAATCCAATGACATTTCTTCCCAGTGCCGCTTCCAGCCTTCGTTTCTCCTGAACTATGTTCTCGTAACTGTCATAGGAATAGTAACCACCGTGCAATCCCACTTCCCAGCCCCTGTCAACAATATCCCCCATATAACTTCCTGCATCCTCGATGTTATACCTGAACCTCCGTGGATCCTTGTCCGCAGTCAGGAAGTAGAAAGAGGACTTTGCCCCATATTTTTCCTCAATATCCATTATTTCCTTGAAATTGAGGTATGGGGACTGCATTTTACTATTCACTCTCCATAAGCTGTGCTTCTTCAACTGATCAATGTCTGCACCTTTGACCGAGTGCAGCATTGATAGAAGGGTGTGATGGAAGGGAGGATATATGTCATCGATATCATGGGTGAGGCATACCCCGAATTTCCGGTCTTCAGGGAACGTCACTTCAAGACCATTTTTCACAAATTCCCGGGAGACTTCCGGAGAAAGGACCTCATTGATATCCCGCTTTTCAAGGTCACAATAGCTGTCCACGTATGAATGCTGGCCAAACTCATCGCCTTTAGCAGTAAACCTGTTCCAGATATCAGGACGCTGTTTTATTGATTCATACATATTTACACCCATAGAACTATGTTCTGGGCTGGCTGGATATGAGACCCAGATGCTCTACTATAAATCCGGTCACATCTATCTTATCCCGTATAAGCCGATCCTTCTTTATACCCCATTCCTGTTTAGCCTGCTTGTTGCTGAGGATCTCCAGAGCTTTTTGGAGAGCCTGCTCTGAATCTTTAAAGCAGTACATGAGTCCGTACTTTTCCTCGAGTTCGGTGAAGTTTCCCATTGTTCCCGCAAGAGAGGAAACATATATCGAAGGAGTTCCCAATATTGCGCTTTCCACTGCCGTTGTACCTCCATCGCCCAGGTACAGGCTGGCATAGTACAGCAGATCATGCAATTTTTCCGGCCGGACCTGTAGTTTGTATCTATCAAGTTCCGGTTCTAATTTCTGTTCCGAAGTTATGAATACTTTTCCATATTTCTCAAGTTCCCGGACCATTTCCAGCTTATTGGTAACTCCATGCTGACCAACATCATGACTTGCACCCCAGGATACAAAACGAAGCACGATTATCCTGTCATCTTCATCCAGACCCAGGCTTGAAAGAAAATCCGGATCCGGGTGGAAGTAGGCAGGATGAAGATATGCAAGCTCATGATAGCCATTGTATCTTACCTGTTTAGTTCCTATGTCGCGGTTGTAGGATGTAGGAGTGAATACCATATCTGCAAAAGGAAGTGTGGCACGATTAGCAAGCTTTGCATGTTCGGTGTCGGTGAAGATCAGTGACCTCTTGTGCATAAGCCATGCCACATGCGCAACGCACGGATTGAGAATGCCCGTGAGGATATCAGGATTGAATTTATGGGCAACTCTGAGCAGTTTTATATCCCTGCCGGCCCATTCTTTCATCAGATTCCCTTTACCGGTTCCCATCTTGCTTATGACCTCATAATTGAAGCCATAGGAATCAAGCAGATCCACAGTAACATCTTTTTCTCTGGCCGTAAACAAAACATCATGGCCGTTCTTTTCCACCGCCCAAGCAATATTCTTATAAAAGTGAACATGGGCGGGATGCCCTATATCAACTAGCACTTTCATTTAACCCCCATAACTATAGTACCGAACTCGTATATAATCATTTTTAAATAGTCATTTGCAAATCTTTTTTGGTACGATGAGATAATATCAGATAGAGCAAATCTACCCCTTACAAAATAGAAGGGAGAACAAAATACCCATTCCATCCAAATGGCCTGACTCTGGGTGCAGCATCAAGGTAATAAATCATTATAACTATTAATTCTATACTCGCAAAACGGATCACGCTGCAAAAACGGATAGTCAAATAACAAAATCCGCTGAGCAATAACATGAGAAACCAAGAAACAGTCTTTTCCGGAAAGATCCGTTCGTCAAAAAAAATACTTTTACCCATTTTGGCTCTTGCAATTCTGATAACGCTCTACCTTACCTACGGGTATTTCATTGCCGACAGAGATGAAATACCCAAAGAGATCGATATTGTGGTTACGAAAAATCAAACGATCTCAGTTATACAGAACAGTACCGGGAAAGAATTATACAGCGGGACAAATGATGAAGAAGCTATCAGGGTTGCGGTTAACTCGATAGATAAGGGAGTCATCCTGTTCGATCAGGGAACTTACAATGTTGCCTCAGCGATCAAACTTAAATCGGATATCACAGTCATCGGGAAAGACTGCTCAATCATAGGATACAGGATATTCAGTATCTCTGATGCATCAAACGTCACGGTAAAAGGATTTGACTTCAGTGACCCTGATGAAAGCTATGCCCGCCATTCCGGCACTAAGAGCATAGTGGAAATAACAAACAGCAATGACTGTTATATCCTGGACAACACATTCCGGAATTTCGGTGCTTATGGATTATATCTTTCCACACTTTCTCCGGCCCACCAGAACACCCGTATAACCATAAAAGGCAATCAGTTCCTTGACTATGGTTACTGTGGAATAATGATCGGAAAACAGGCAAGCCATATCTTTGTAGAGGACAATCTCTTCAGGGACATAAATGCAAAAAAGATAAAGCCTAATGCATATGGGGTTGCTCTTGCAAAGGGCAGCAGTACATACAGGTACTCGGAGTATATCTACATCCGTAACAACACTATCGAGAACAATCCCATGTGGGAAGGTATTGACAGCCACGGGGCTAACCATGTCTACATACTGGATAACACGATAAAAGACTGCAGGATACCTATTTCAGTTGCCCAGATAAACAGCGATAACATTTATCCTGAGCCGGTACATAATGTCACCATCAAAGGGAACTATGTAAAGGGGAACATGAGTGCTGCAAAGCAGGATTCAGGGATATATGTAATTGGAGGACGCGGTCCGGGCGGAAGTGTTCAGCCCTACAGGGATGTGGTCGTATCTGATAATACTGTGGTTGATGTGAATAACTGGCTCCACTCCAATGATGGGGGAATCGTGTTGATGCATGTTGACGGGGCTCTGGTATACAATAACAAGATCTCGAATGTCGGAGGAACGGGAATTAACCTGGCAGGCACCAATAATGTCCAGGTATATGATAATGACATAAAGGACATTGTCAAGATCTCCAAGCCTATTTACAGTGTGAGCGTGTCAAATGTAAAAAACAGTTATATTATCGACATCAGGGACAATAATATAGATCTAAAGGACAGCTACATCTATTACGATGCCGACTATTCCTTTTCCCGGCAATAGGAAGAGTTAAGGGTCTATTTCATTATTTTTTTTCTGCTGATCGTTTTTTCCCCGATATTTGCGCAGGCCGTAACAATTCCTTTGGTTTGAACCGAATCTCATATCTTAGTATGAGCGCAAAAGAATGCCTATTTTTATAAACACTTCTCAAATTAATACCATTTATGGGATATTCTGAACAGAATGCTACAATAACTTATGCTTTTTCTTCAATATGATATAATTTATATATAGGATATAGTATATTTAGGAAAGCCAGTAATAATATGTTTCAAATGATGCTAATTTGCTCATCAATTGGTAATACAGTGACTAAAATTACTGATAGAGTTATGTATGAGAAATTAAATATTGCAATCAGGAACATATTTTTTGCAGAGTAATCTGAAAACCACACTAAAGCATGACATTATGAAAAACACATTGTGGAGAGTAAAAATGTATATTCGCAAAACAATAAGCATTCTAGCTGTTCTTTTGTTCCTTAACCTTTGTTTAGGGACAGCAGTTTCCACAGCAGCCACAACGGATGGTGTTGACGAGGTCAAATACTCGGTCAGCATTTCAAAAAATGCCGGTACGACTGTTGTAAAAGCAGCTGATGGAAAGACCATTTACAGTGGCACCAATGACGCTGAAGCTGTCAGGAGTGCGCTCAACTCTATCAGCCAGGGCGCTATCCTCTTCAATCCGGGAACCTACACAATAAGCTCACCGGTTGCAATCAAATCCAATATAGGACTGATCGGTAACAGCGCTGTTATAAAAGGCTACACCATATTCAGGATGAATGGTGCTACAAATGTAACTATCAGGGGATTTGAGTTCAGCAATCCGGATTTGAACTACCTTGCACGCTCCGGAGGTGTCGGTCTGGTCGATATTATAAACAGTAACAATATCATTATCCAGGACAACACTTTCCGTAACTTCAGGGATTACGGGGTGAATGTTGCAGTCAGCTCCACCTCTCACTCCAACAGGCAGATAACTGTAAAGAACAACCAGTTCCTTGACTATGGTTATGCCGGAGTGATGATAGGCAAGCAGTCCAACTACATATATGTCGATAACAACGTCTTTAAGAACATAAACACCAGGAAACTGAACGCTAACGCATATGGCGTGGCGCTGGCTAAAGGCAGTGTCACCTACAAGTACTCAGAATATGTCTATATAAGGAACAACTGGATAGAGAACAATCCCGTATGGGAAGGTATCGACAGTCACGGTGCTAACCATGTGTACATCCAGGATAACACCGTCATAAACTGCAAGATACCTATCATAGTAGCGCATATCAACAGTGAGGGTACATATCCCGAGCCGGTGCACCATGTGACAATCACCGGCAACTACGTTAAGGGCAACCTGAAATCCGCAGACAAACAGCATTCAGGCATACATGTGCTAGGCGCGCGCAACAACGTCCAGCCCTATCAGAATGTGATCGTTTCAGACAACACTATAGTGGATGTCAACAGCTGGCTTGTCAGCGATGACGGAGGCATAGTGCTCAGGGATGTCAAGGGCGCAACCGTTGAGAACAATCAGATATCAAACGTCGGCGGCACAGGGATCTACCTCCTCAACGCAGACAATCTGCTGATCCAGAACAATAATGTAAAGAGCATGTTCAGGATCTCGGGTCCCACCAAGGGTTTGAAACTGATGCCTGTCAACAAGGACTGTACCATCACTGTCAAGAACAATGTATTTGACAGTTCAGTTGAGTACCAGGCCTACGGATACAGCAACTGGGGTTACAAATACCGAATGAGCATACTTAATCAGGACACAACCAAGTTCTACAACCCTAACGGAGTGCTGCAGCTGACCATACTTAAAGAGGCGGAGCCTTCAGCGCCTATAAGCACCGACATAAACATCTACAAGAGCGGAACCACTACAACGGTCAAGGCTGCCGATGGAAAGACCATATACAGTGGCAGCAGTGATGTGGATGCTGTCAGGGCTGCAGTGAATGCTGCGAACAAGAATACCATCGTCTTCAATGAAGGTTCATACGCCATCAGCTCAGCTGTTGTCCTCAAGTCAGACATAGGACTATCCGGGAACAAAGCGGTGCTTAACGGTTACAACATATTCAGGATGAACGGTGTCACAAACGTCACAATAACAGGATTCGTGTTCAGCAATCCGGATGCACTGTACCTTGGACGCGCAGGTAACAATGGTCTCATAGATATCCAGAACAGCAAGGATATCCTTGTACGGGACAACACTTTCCGCAATTTCAGGGATTTTGGCATATTCCTTGCCACCCGTACCACATCCGACCGTAACCAGGATGTCACAATAAAGGGTAACCAGTTCCTTGATTATGGCTACTGTGGAATAATGATCGGCAAGCAGGCAAGCAGTGTGACCATTGAGAATAATGTGTTCAGGAATGTCAATACAAGGTCTATGTATGCGAACTCGTATGGGATCGCGGTCATGAAGGCCAGCAGCACGTACGACTATTCTGAGTATCTATACATACGCAGCAACATCATCGAAAACATCCCGACAGGGGAAGCTATCGATAGCCATGGGGCAAACCATCTCTATATAGAGGACAACACCATCACAGACTGCAGGATACCTATGTACATTGTCCATATAAATGACGATGATAAGTACCCTGCTGCCCTTAGCAACCTGTCAGTGACCGGGAACTATGTAAAAGGCAATTATGCCGCTGAAAAGCAGGACCCTGGCATCTACGTTTTCGGAGGGCGCAATGCTGCCGGGACGATCACAATGCCTTACATGAATGTGAACATCTCTGGCAATAGGATAGAGGATGTCAATAACTGGCTACTGGGAAATGACGGCGCTATCGTGTTCAAGAATGTTGATGGGGCCATGATCGACAGTAACGAGATATCCGGTGCAGGCGGCACAGGTGTCAATCTGCAGAATGCAGACAACGTTGTCATGCAAAACAACGTCATCAGCAGCCTCAGAAATCTGGCCGGTTCAACCATTTGCCTTAAGCTGCTGCCTGTGGATAACAACTATGGCGTTCTGCTCAGGAACAACAGTTTCGATGCAGCTGCGGATTATCACGCCTATTCATACCCTACTTTCGGGTACGTATATGAGGTGAGCGTGTCGGAGCAGGATATATCGAAGTTCTACTTCGCTAACGATGGAATGAATCTGATATTCCTGGACGAGCCTTCCGATGATGAGCTTCCGGTTGCCAATGCTGGCGCAAGATATGTCACTGCGGGTAGCCCCCTGACATTCTACGGCGGAGAATCAACTGACAGATATGGCATAATCTCATATTCATGGGACTTCGATGCCTCCAACGGCATCCAGAAAGATGCCAGTGGTATGCTAGTAACCCATACTTTTGAAAAGACAGGCAGTTACGATGTCACCCTGACAGTAAGCAATATGAGAGGACAGACAAGCACGGACACTTTAAAAGTGATCGTGAACTGAAAACATAAAATTCAGTATGGCTGATGGACACAGGGGTCTTTCAGCCATATTCTTTTTCAGATATTTAGTGAATATCATCTCTTCAGGGTAATCTCCCTGTAAGCAGAAAGGCAGGAGATGATGGCCGCCACCAACCATCCAAAAGCCGCAAGCGGCTCTTTTTGTATAAACAGTCCTATGGCCAGAGCCAGACAGATTACCGTTGCCAGTGCATACATATCAAGGCTCTTGCTGAGTTTCCTGATCTCTTTCATGTTGTTCCGTTTAGCTTTTATGATGTCGGTGTTCATCGTACCGCCCTTTAAATTCCTGAGATGGGATTTATAATGCTCATAGAACTATTTATGTTCACCTTAAAGACTATAAATGCAAAGTGAGAACAAATGAATATAAATATAATATTCGTACTATGTTTATTTTTAAATTATCATTATTGGCCGGCTGAAGATCTAACATTAACTACTTTTTGAATCTGACAGATTATATATACTTTTAAGAATACTTACGATTAGCTTGTCACAATATATCACAGGAGTGATGAGTTTGTTCCAGCAGCTATGGGTAATAGCACAATTTATGCTTCCTTGCTAAGGAACAAACGAAATATTTCTGTGTTTTATTGTACACAGGTTGACCTAACAAATAAAAACCCTATTTATGAAAAACACGTTTAAGAGGTCAAAAATGTATTGTAAGAGAAAAACAGCAAGCCTTTTATTGGCTTTTTTAGTCCTTAACATAAGTTTAGGGGCAGCAATCTCTTCAGCTGTTGTCAGTGGCAGCTCTGCAGAGGTGAACTACTCAATAAGCATATCTAAAGACGCCGGCATTACGCGGGTACAGACAATCGACGGCAAGACACTATACAGCGGTACCAACGATGTACAGGCCTTTAATACCGCGGTCAATGCTATCAGTAAAGGCACTATCCTTGTCAATCAGGGAACGTACAATATAGCCTCTCCCATAGCTCTCAAATCCAACATCGAAATAGTTGGAAAGAATGCAGTGATCAAGGGGTACAACGTATTTACGATAACCAGTGCGACAAACGTTACAGTAAGGGGATTCGAATTCAGTAATCCTACTGCAACATATACTTCAATTGCTTCCAGCAGAGGCTTTATCAACATCGTCAACAGCAACAACTGTCTGATAGAGGGGAACACCTTCCGTAACTTCAGGGATTACGGAGTATACATCGGAGTCAGTTCAACATCCCACTACAACAGGAACATAAGCGTAAAGAACAACAGTTTCCTTGATTACGGTTACTGTGGAGTGATGATTGGTAAGCAGTCCAACTACATATATGTGGAAGATAACACCTTCAAGAACATCAATATGAGGAAGGTCAATGCCAATGCATATGGAATAGCAGTTGCCAAGGGAAGCAATTCCTACAAGCACTCAGAGCACATCTATATCAGGTCCAACTGGATAGAGAACTCTCCGGTATGGGAAGGTATTGACAGTCATGGCGCTAACCATGTGTACATCCAGGATAACACTGTCATAAACTGTAAGGTACCCATAGCAGTATCCTATCAGACTAACGAGGGTACATATCCGTTGCCTGTGCACACCATAGTAATTACCGGGAACTATGTCAAAGGGAACATGAACGCCCCTGAGAAACAGCATTCCGGGATACATGTACTTGGTGCGCGCAACTATGCAAAACCATACACCAATGTGACTGTTTCAGGCAATACCATCATCGATGTCAACAGCTGGCTTGTCAGCGATGACGGTGCCATTGTTCTCAGAGATGTTAACGGGGTCGTCGTCGATAACAATCTCATTACCGGCGTAGGCGGAACAGGAATTAACCTGTTGAACACAGACAACGCTCTGGTACAGAACAATGACATCAAGAACCTGAAAAAGATATCCGGCTCCACGATGGGTGTCAAAATGTCACCTGTTGCAAAAAGCTTCAGTGCAACTATCAAGAACAATAAGTATGATAGCACTGTGAACTATCATGGTTATGCATACCCCCGGAACAGTAACACATACTCCGTTACTCTGGTGAATCAGGTGCAGTCCAAGTTCGCAGGTGCATTGAGACTTAATGTTCAAACAGACTCCAATGTCGTTACTTCCCCGTACACACCACCACTCACACCACCACAGCCTGGCACCAGGACCGAGCCAACGGACAATGCTGATGTCACTAATTCATGGATAGGCATTTCCAAGAACGCCGGCACTACTGTTGTTAAGACCGATGATGGTAAGATAGTGTACAGTGGAAACAACGATGTAGAAGCTGTTAAGGCAGCTCTGAACAACGTCTATCAGGGAACTATCGTTTTCGAGGAGGGAACCTATGCTATCAGCTCAGCCGTTGCTCTCAATTCTGACCTGGAACTGGTCGGGAACAATGCTGTGCTGAATGGTTACAGTATATTCACCATAAAAGATGAAACAAATGTCACGATAAGAGGATTTGTGTTCAGTAATCCGGATGCTCAGTATCTCGGACGCGCAGGTAATAACGGGCTTATAGACATCCAGAACAGTGAAGATGTCTTTGTCCAGGATAATGTTTTCCGCAACTTCAGAGACTTTGGTATATACCTTGCTACCCGCACAGCATCCGACAGCAGCCAGAATGTAACTGTAAAGGATAACCAGTTCCTTGATTACGGCTACTGTGGAATAATGATCGGCAAGCAGGCAAGCAATGTAACTGTCGAAGACAACCTGTTCAGGAATATCAATGTAAGGGCCATGTATGTTAACTCCTATGGAGTAGCGGTCATGAAGGACAGCAGCACATACGACTATTCGGAGTATGTCTATATCCGTGGCAACACCCTCGAGAACAACCCCACCGGGGAAGCTATCGACAGTCATGGGGCCAACAACCTTTACGTTGAGAATAACACCATCACAGACTGCAGGATACCTATATACATTGTTCATGTCAATCATGATGACAAGTACCCTGCTGCCCTGAGCAATCTTTCAGTGATTGGAAACTCGGTGACAGGAGACCTCAGCCTTGAGAAGCAGAACTCCGGTATCTACATCTTCGGAGGAGTAAGCAGGGATGGTACCATCGTCCAGCCCTATCAGGGATTGAACATCTCCGGCAACACTATTGCTGATGTCAACAACTGGCTTGTCAGTGATGATGGAGCCATCGTACTTCGAAACATCAACGGAGCTGTCATTGAGAACAATGATATATCCGGCGCCGGCGGTGTGGGTATTAATATGGAGAATGCGGACAATGTGGTCATGCAGAGCAACACCTTCAGTGGCATGAGAGAGATCTCAGGCTCCACCGTAGGAGTGAAGATGCTGGCAAGTGGCATGGATCAACATGCTGCTCTTATAAGCAACATCTTTGACAGCTCTGTAGGATACCATGCACGTGCCGAAAGTGGATCCGGACACACATACGAAGTAAGCGTGACTAATCAGGACATATCCTTGTTTGACAATTCAAACGAGAGTATGAAGCTGATAGTCCTTGAAGAGCCAGCACCCCAAGAACCTGCAGATGACCTCCCTGTTGCCAATGCAGCAGGCAGAGTAGCTGATGCAGGAAGTACAGTGATATTCTATGGAGGCGAATCCTTCGACAAATATGGAATAGTCACCTATTCATGGGACTTTGATGACTCCGACGGCATCCAGAGGGATGCAACAGGTATGATAGTGAACCACACTTTCGAAGAACAAGGCAGATATATCGTCACCCTGACAATAAGCAACATGAAGGGGCAAACAAGCACGGACACTTTAACAGTGATCGTGAAGTGAAGACTTAGACCAAATACAGGCTGGCGGACCAATGAATGAGTCCGCCATCCATTTATTTTTCATTAACACATTCTTCTGCCGTGTGCTGGCATCAGGCACCATCATTTCTGCAATTATCTGCACATCTGCAGCCAAATATATTCTTTTCCTAACCGCATGGTGCTATCAGGAACCTGTAAGGGGTACTATTATCACCTATTCTCCGGTATTAGGGTCTTTGAATGTCATGTAAGCCTATTAATCCTGAAATAGTGCTTCATTTACTATTAAGCGGTATCATGGTGCTGCCAGAAGATTTCAAGTAGGTCCCATGACAGCATTACCTGATCAGGAGTCATATGTCATCTCATATGGAAGGAATTGTCTTACAGATAACTGAAACGTCATATTGTTACGTACCATATAAAATAAAGCCTTGAAATACTCCTGAATTGGCTTTAAAATAACACAAGCGTTTTTTTGGGTCTGCCAGACTATATATACAGTTAGCAGAATCTACGAAGAGCCCGTCATAATATGTTCATGATAATCACATTTTGTTCGTAAAGGCCAATGGTCTCCCCACGGATATTTCCCCATATCCTGACCATTTATTCCCTGACGACCATGCTGATGGAATCATATTGGCAGGTAAATGACCTAGCGGCTTTAAGAAAAGCCAGAAATAGCGATAATAAACACGTTTAAGAGGTCTAAAATGGCTATCAGATGGAAAACCACCACAAACCTTTTAATGGTTATATTGTTCCTCAACCTATGTTTAGGAGCAACAGCCTCTGCGGCTGCTATCAGTCCTGCAGAGACAAATGAATCGATCACCATATCAAAAGAAGCCGGCACTATAAGTGTCCAGATGACTGACGGAGAGGTCATATACACCGGAACAGATGATGTGCAGGCCGTGAGATCTGCGATCGACGCCATCGATGAGGGTGTTATCCTGTTCAACCCCGGAACATACTCTATCAGCTCACCTGTGGAACTGAAATCTAACATAGAACTTGTTGGCGACAATGCGGTCATGCAAGGTTATATCATATTCACGATAACCGGCAAGACAGATGTCACAATAAGAGGGTTCGAGTTCACCAATCCGGCTGCACAGTACACTTCAATTGCTGCAAACAAAGGCCTTATAGACATCACAAACAGCAAGAACTGTGTGATAGAGGATAATACCTTCCGCAATTTCAGGGATTACGGTATCAACATTGGAGTTGGCTCAACTTCCCATTTCAACGAGCAGATAACTATCAGGAACAACGAGTTCCTTGACTATGGTTACTGTGGAGTTATGATATGGAAGCAGTCCAATAACATATATATCGATGACAATGTGTTCAAGGACATCAATGTAAAGAAAGTGAATGGTAACGCTTATGGCATAGCACTTGCCAAGGGAAGCAATTCCTACGCGCATTCGGAGTACATATATATCCGGAACAACTGGATAGAGAACAATCCTGTATGGGAAGGCATCGACAGTCACGGTGCAAACCATGTGTACATCCAGGACAACACAGTCATCAACTGTAAAGTACCTATAGCAGCTTCCTACCAGACCAGTGAGGGTACATATCCCCTGCCGCTGCACACCATAGTCATTACCGGGAACTATGTTAAAGGGAACATGAATTCCCCTGACAAACAGCATTCCGGAATACATGTGCTTGGTGCACGCAACAATGCCGGACCGCACCAGAATGTGACGATCTCGGACAATGTCATAGAGGATGTTAACAGCTGGCTCGTCAGCGATGACGGAGGCATAGTGCTCAGGGATGTCAAG